>JAEUKG010001003.1 GCA_016794325.1 Myxococcales bacterium
GCCGCGGCCGCTGTGCCCGCGCCATCCAAGCGGGGGCGCTCATCATCCACGGCCACACCGGCGTGCGTCTTCAGCGCCCCCAGAGCGTTGTACGTGTAGGTTGCAACCACATCCGGCTGCCCCGGAGTCTGCCGCGTGTGGGACGTGATCCGATCCAGAAGAAGAGGAGGTGCCCCCCTCCGCGGAGCGCACGTGCTGCACCGCGTGCTCGGTGGCTTCGCCGCCTCCGCGCGCGGGCACCCCCCAACTCGGCCGCCCAAAGCGGCGGCCTCGGGAGGGTGCATCGCCGCGGCCCTCGCGGCGCGCTCGCCGCTCGCGAGCCACCTCGCCAGCACCGCGCACAGCAGCGCGAGCGCGCGGACCGCGGCTCTCTGGGTTGGCGTGCCCCGCCTCATCGTCTCAGTCAGTCTACTCCACGGCCGGCGCGTCATCTTCTCGAGTCTGGCCGGCCTCTGGCGTCGTCGGATTCACTCTCGAGAGTGAAGCGCCGGCGACCGGGATCGGGCCCCTCGGCGCTCGGAGGTCCCCATGCGTCACCGCTTCGACCACGTCGCCCTCACACGCCTCGTCCCGCGGGCTCGCGACATTGGCGTGCATCCTACACGCACGGAGGGCCTCCTCTGGCAGGCGCTGCGCGGCGGACGCCTCGGCGTTCGCTTTCGCCGCCAGGTCGTCCTGCACACCTTCATAAGTCGACTTCTTCGCTCCCAGCGTCGGCCTCGTCGTCGAGGTCGACGGCGCCGTTCACCGAGGACGCGAGCTCAACGACGCCGTGCGCGACGGGCTCCCCGCGTCGGACGGATACACCCGATTGCTCGTACTTGCCGACAAGCTCCAACCACTCCGCCCGACTTCGCCGAATCATGCCTCCGAGGTTCGCTCACCTCCAGGCGCCGGGGAAGCGCCGGAGGGCTTCCATCCTCGGACGGTTACGTCGTGCACGTCGCCGCCGCCCCGACGAGCTCGGCATGCGTGCACTCTGCACCCCTTGCGGCGGCGCCGTCGCACGGCGCGCGCCGGCTACTCTCGCTCGCGCACCCGAGTACGCGGCGCGCGGGCCTTCGCACAATGCAGCACTATGCGAAGGCCCCTGCCGGGTACGTGCCTTGCGACGCGTCCAGGCCGTCCGCGTCGCTGTGGGTGTAGGGCCTCGCGCGGCCTGGACGCTGCAAGGCACGTACCCGCGCGTCGATTGACATGACGAAGCATTATGTACAACTCGCGCGCGCGGGCTCTTCGCCCACTGCCCGCCCACCACTTCGCCCTGCCCGCGTCGTCCTGCGCCCGAGCGCTTACGCGGCGCGGGCTCGTGACGCCGACCGGCAGCGCCTCGCGCGCCGCGTCGCTCGGCCCGAAGACGAGCGCGCGCCCGCGGTGCGCGCTCGCCTTCGCGCTCGAGCCCGTCACACGTGAGGACGGTCGCGTATCACCCGTCGTCATCCCAACCGCTTGCCTGCGCCGGCGTCTTCCCATCGAGCACATCCTGCAGCAGCCGCCTCTGCGAGAACATTTTGTAGAGCACCTGGACGAAGAAGAGGAGGTCGAATGGGGTGGTCGGAAGCTTCTCAGCGAGCTCGTGATCGGAAACGCTGGGGCCGCGCGCGATCCGGATGCCAACTTGGGCAACCGCTACTCGCAGGAGGTTTCGAACGACTTCGTCCTCAACTTGGGCGATGAAGTCAGAGGACTGTTTCGCGTTCACGAAGAGGGCTTCGTCGCTCATTGCAAAAGTCTCAGCGCGTCGAAGTTGATGATTAGCGGGGCGCCCGGTCCCATTCCAGGAATGATCGTGTTCCCGAGGTCAAACACACCTCGATACATGTTGCCGGCCGAGTCGATCGCGAGCATTTCCCCGCCCTCTCCCGAGAAGATGGTGCCGTTCACCGCGCTGTTCTCGACAGCAGTCCACTGCCCATTCGTGTCCTGCGTGATCTGGGTAGAAAACGCCCGGAAGGCTTCCACCCGCTCGGACGGCGGCATGCCTTTTAGGTTCCTGAGTGCCTCGCCGAGCATCTTCCCGCCCGGGCCCTTCATGAGGGTTGGGAAATTCCTGCCGCCGGAAGAACAACTCTTCGCGCTCGAGCCTGCTGCCCCCTGAGCTCCAGCGGCAGCGAGCACCATCCGGCCCAACGCGCTCCGGCCTAACAGGTTCGCGATCGTCACCCCCGTCTCAACGCTCGTCGCAACGCCTGCTGCCTCAATCGCACCAATCCCCGCGACGTCGACCGCGAGACCGGCAAGGGCGCCCAGCGCCGCACCAGTGCGGAAGTTCGCGTCGCCCCAAGGTAGCGGTGGACCATCGGGCCGATGCCCGCTGCGGTCCATGATCGACACGGGATTCTGCCCGCCCCAGCTCCAGAGCGTTCCTCGCCAATCGTGGAAGGCGAATTCGTCGATGGTCAGGAAGGCGCCGAGCTGCGGGCTCCACTGCCTGGCGCGGACGTCGTAGATGCCGCCGGCGACTTGGGAGTACCACCGCCCCTTCCAGCGGTGCGGCTGGTCCACCGCCGCCGTGTCCTCGACCGTCTTCCCGAACGCCGAGTAGCGATATCCACCGAGATCCCCGCCTCCCGGCGCACGGAGCCGGCGCACGTTGCCGGCGAGGTCGGTCTCGAAGTACACGACCTGCGAGCCGCGCTTCAGCCGGAGCGCGTCGTCGATCCCCGCGAAGAGGTAGGTATCCTTGGTGGTATACCCAGCTCCCGCGCCCCTCTCGATGACTCCGACGCGGTTCGGGCCCTCGTACAAATAGAGCTCGTCTTGGCCCGCGGCGCTCTTGCTGATCCGCCGGAGCTCGGTGTCGTGGCCGTAGGTCTCGAGCGGCGCAGGCACCGGCGGCTGCGCTTCCACGAGCTGGTCGCGGCTGCTGTAGCGGAGCGTCGTCCCGAAGAGCGACGTCACCTTGCCGGCCACGTCCATCTCCACCGGGCTGCCGCCGGCCGAGGCCGGGATGGCCGCGGCCGCTGTGCCCACGCCATCCAAGCGGGGGCGCTCGTCGTCCACCGCCACACCCGCGTGCGTCTTCAGCGCCCCCAGAGCGTTGTACGTGTAGGTTGCAACGACATCGGGCTGCCCCGGAGTCTGCCGCGTGTGGGACGTGATCCGATCCAGCGCGTCGACGACGAAGACGTCGACGCCCTCGGGGTCCGACATCCGCACGATGTTGCCGACGGCGTCGTACATCGCCGTGTAGCAGCGCGGCGCACCAAGGCCCTCGTAGCAGCGCTCGATCATCCGTCCCTGGGAATCGTACACCTGACGGCGGACGTGGCCATCCGGGAAGGTGACCGTCGCGAGGCGGCCCATGGGGTCGTGGGTGTAGGTGTAGGTGCCTTCGCCGGTGACCGCTTGGGTCGCGAGGAGGCCTCGGGCGTCGTAGGTGAAGAGGTGGTCGCCGTCGACGTTGGTGACTCGCTTGAGATAGCCGGTCGGGTAGTACTCGTAGTCCGACGTCGGCGCGACGAGGGGGAAGCCGCCGAGCCCGCCGCTCGCTCCCGGCAGGAAGGTGACGGCTCGCGACGTGACTCGCTTCGCGGCGTCGCGCGTGTACGCCACGCTCGTGTGGATGTAGTTGGTGCGCGGGCCGAGCGCGGTCGTCGGGACGAGGTCGTCGTCGAGCGTCTGGGTGATCGTGTCGCTGCCGGCCGTGTAGAAGTCCGGCGACGAGCTGTCGCTGAGCGTCGGCAGGCTCGCGGTCGTCCGCGGATCGTGCTGGTAGAACTCGAAGCGGTGCCTCGAGGCGTTCGTGTGGCGGCTGTCTTTTCGGAGCGTGAGCCTGCCGTGCAGATCGAACGTGTGGTCGAGGTCGAGGGTGAGCGTCGCGTCGCGGTAGAGCGTGCGGCCCGCCGGGTAGCCCTGCGTCGCGAGGTTGTTCGCGCCGAGCTGGTAGTCGCCGCTTCGGAGCGGCGCGGTGAGTGAGGTCGAGGCCGGTGTGGCGTCGCCGCTGCCCGCGGTGAGCGTGGGGCCCACCCAGGTGCCGCCTCCAGGGAAGAGGGGGTCCGGTGTGGGAATGCTGTGGGTCGCCGCCCGGCGGCGGCCGAGCGCGTCGACGACGCCGCTCAGCCGGCCGAGCTGGTCGTGGGTCATCGTGGTCGGCCGCAGCAGCCGATCGGTGACGCGCGCGAGCTCCCCGGTGGGCTCGTAGGTATAGCTCTCCACGAAGCCGTGGGGATCGGTGACCGAGGTGAGGCGCCCCTCGGGCCCGTAGTCGAAGCGAAAGGCCTCGCCGGGCGCCATGTCGGGCGTGTGCACTGCGGAGACGAGGTCGCGGGCGCTGCAGCCGCAGCCGGCGCGGGTGTACTCGAAGAGCGTCTCGTTGCCGGCCGCGTCTCGCGCGGTGAGGAGGCGGTTGCCGACGTCGTAGGTGAACGTCTGGCGCGCCTGGCCGTCGTCGGTGCTGGCGACGTTGCCGAAGGCGTCGCGCGTGAGCGTGGCGCCGCGGCCGACGCCGTCGACCCAGTGCCGGAGGCGCCCCTGGGCGTCGTAGTCGTAGGTCGTCGTCAGGCCGCGCGCGGTGGAGGTCGCGAGGAGGCCGTCGCCGTTCCATGTGTATGCAGCCGCGGGGCCCGGCGGCGTCGTGCTCGTCGCCGCGAGGTGCCCCGCCGCGTCGTACGTGTAGCTCTCGACCGTGCTCGCGTTGAACCGAACCGACGCGAGCCGGCCGTCGGGGCGGAAGGTTCGACGCACGAACTGGACTCCACCGCTGCCGTCCGCCGCGGCCGCCGTCATGAGCGCGACCGCGCGGCCGTAGTCGTCGTGGATCACGTCGGGGTGGAGCGGCACGTCGTTCAGGAGCTCGTTGTCCGCGCGGAAGAGCCGGTTTCGAACCCCTTGGACCGCGCCCTCCGCCTCGAGGCGCTCCGAGAAGCGCTTGCGCCACACGCGCGCGACTCCGTCGGCCGTGTACTCGTCGCGGACGAGATCTCCGGCTTCGTTGGTGGTCACCTGATGCACCACTCCGCGCGGATCCGTGTAGGTTCCCTTGGCTTCGAGCACCGAGTCGGCGCGCTTCACCAAGGGCCGCGAGAGCGGCGCGTTGAACTGGTGCAGCTCGCCGGTCGCCTTCTGCGACGAGAGCATGGTGCCGTCGGGCCGGTAGGCGTAGACGGTGACGTCGCCGCGCGGGCTCGTCTTCTTCGTCATCCGATGGGAGTGGTACTCGAACGAGTACACTTCGCCGTCCGAGGTCGTGAGCTTCTCGACGTCGCCGCGCGCGTTCACCGTGAGCTCGGTGGTGCGGCCCTGCGGATCGACGATGCTGCGGAGGGAGTTCCCCGCGTACGTGAACACCGTCGCGCCGCCCTTGCCGTCGACGATGCGCGACAGCCGGTCGCTGCGGGCGTCGCCGTACTCGAGCGTCATCCGGAGCTCGCCGGTCCGGAGCCGGACCTCCACGAGCCGGCCCTCACCGTCGTAGCGGCGGACCTCTTCGGAGGTCGTGTCTTCGAGGATCCAGCCCGACCCGTCACGGCGGACGGTGCGCGTCGGGTCGTATTCGCTCGAGAGCAGATCCACGCTGACCGTCTCCAGCCCGCCCAGCTGCGAAGGGGCGATGAACCGCGTCGGCGCCAGGGCGACCACACCGCCCGAGCCGGTCACGCCGACGAACCCCGCCGCGAACTCTCCGGCGCCGAACGCCAAGAAGACCCACTCGCCCTCGTTCACGCCCGGACCGAGGGACACGAGCCCCGCCGGCATGAGCACGTGGAGCTTGCCCTCCGGCGAAAACGACAGCGACGTCGGCGACGGCAGGTCGAGCTGCCCCGCGGCGACCGCCACCCCGAGCGGCGGGATCTGCCGCGCGGCGCCGGTGCCCGCCGCGAGCTCGACGCGGCTGCCCGCGACGATCTCCCCGAAGGCGTCGCCGGTGATCGCGTAGACCACGTTGCGCCAGGTGTCGGCGACGTAGAGCTTGCCGTCGGGGCCGAACGCGAGGCCGCGAGGCATCGCGAAGGTGAAGCTCGAGAGCGCGGCGCGAGGGCGAAGGCGCTGGTCGCCGCCGCTCGGCTGGCTGAGCACCTCCTTCGCTCCGTTCGTCGAGACGCGGAACCGCGAGAGCGTCGTCGAATACCCGTCGGTATAGAAGAGGAAGCCCGCGCGCACCGCGAGCCCCGGCACTGGCACGTCGACGAGCACGGGCTCGGCGCGCGGGTCGAGGGCGCGTACGCCGGAGGGGCCCACCTCGATGAGCTCGGTCGGCAGCGCCACATAGAAGCGCCGCTCACCCGAGACGATGCCGGTGGCGAGCGCCCTTGGCGCCGCCCCGCCGAAGAGTCCGCTGTGGACCGGGGTGCGCGCGCCGGAGGCGGAGAGCGCCTCGATGGTGCCGGCCGCCGTGGCGATGAACACCTCGCCTGTCGCGTCGTCGCGCGCGACGACGATCCGATCGGCCCACGAGGTCGAGGGGAGCAAGCGGGAGAACGCGCGCGGGCGGAAGGTCTCGTGGGTGCCGTCACCGTGCACCAGCTCCGCGTAGTCGCTCGCGGCGGCGCGGAAGAGACGCTCGGCCTCGCCGATGCCCCAGCCCGTCCCGAACGGGGAGGCGTGGCGGTGGTGGACCAGCACCGGCCGGACGATGTCGACCAGCGGCGGCGTCTCGACGTCCACGTCGACCGGCGCGAGAGGTGGCCCGTTCACGCCGAAGGTGCCACCCGAGCCTACGCAGGTGCCGCCTCCGCCGGAGGACACGCCGCCGAGCCGGAACGCCAGCGGGAAGAAGGCCGAACGGGGTAGGTCGGCGTCGTTGCCGAGCGGCAGACCCATGAAATTGCCGACCTCGACCATCGTGTCCATCGGGTCGACCGTCACGTCCTCCTCGGACGATCCGCCGCCGACCAGGAGGTTCAAAGAGAGTTGGGCCGATCCGTTGGAGCCCAAGCGGCAAGCCGCGCCGCCACCTCCTCCGCCGCCCCCGCAGCGCCCGCTCGACCCGCCACCTCCTCCGCCGCGCGCGACGCACGTCGCGACCGCACGAGTGGAGACGTGCGGCACCGCGACCCCAGAGGCGGGGACCGCCTGTGCGTTCTGGGATGGTCCCCGGCCCATCGGCGTCGAGGCCGCGAGACTGCTCTTGTAGTTGAGCGTCACGCCGAAGCTCGCGCCGAGCACCTCATGGGTCGGGAGCGCGAAGTCCTGGCCGAGCGCGCCCGAGGCGTGGGTCACGCTGCTCCCACGACCGCACGCCTTGCCGCCCTTGTTGGGGTCGTTGCCGTCGGTCACCGCGACGACGAGCACGCCGTCGAGCGCCGAATTGCAGTCGAAGGGCGAAAAATGCGTCGTCGTGAAGCGGAACCGCGAGCCATCCCACGTGGCCGTCGCCTCGTGGTCCCACGCGCCGACGGCCTCGTCGAAGACGCCGACCGGGATCACGAGCGACGTCGGCAACGCCTTGTCGTTTCGCACCCGCACCGTCACCGGCACGCTGAACGTCGTCCCGCTCGGCTCGAGCTCGAAGCCGTACATCGTCACCGTCGCGTGCGGCAGCGGCGCCGGCAGGTCGTCGCGCGCGGCGAAAGGTGTAATCTGCACCGGAATCGTCGCTGCCAGCGCCCCGGGAGGCACGACGACCTCGATCTTGCCCTGCGAGTCGGTCGCGGTGCCGCCCGCGGGACCGATGTTCGTCACCGCCGGATCGCGGGCCACCACGCGGATGTGCCCGAGATCGAGCGCCGTCCCCGCGTGCACGTACACCTCCCGGTAGGCGCGGATGCGGCCGGGCGCGTCGATCACCACGAGGAGGCGCGTGGGCCCCGCGCCCTCGGGCTCGACCTCGGGGAAGCTCGAGAGCCGCGCGCGGAAGCTGCCGTCGGCGGCCGCCGTGAGCGTCACGTCGCTGCGCTCGGGCTGGGTCGTCGTGCCAGGAAAGACGCGGAGCGTGTAGCCGGTGACCGGCGCG
This sequence comes from Myxococcales bacterium, assembly GCA_016794325.1. Taxonomy (GTDB): domain Bacteria; phylum Myxococcota_A; class Polyangia; order Polyangiales; family Polyangiaceae; genus SXNL01. Next base: position 7,895 of record JAEUKG010001003.1, read on the forward strand.
CCCGTCGTGTCGACCACGCGGCCGATGAGCGACGCCCGCGACTCGAACGGCGCGTCGCCCGTGATCGGCGCCGGATCGCAGTTCGCTACCGGCGTGTGGGTGACGCCCGTGATCGGATCGCACGCGTCGACGGTGCAGAGGTTGCCGTCGTCGACGGCGGGCGCGGGGCCGCTCACGCACGCGCCCGCGCCGTTGCAAGTCTCGGCGCCGTTGCACACGTTGCCGTCGCTGCAGCTCTGGCCGAGGGCGACCGGCGTGTGGAACACGCCGGCCGTGGGATCGCAGGCGTCGAGCGTGCACGGGTTCCCGTCGTCGACCACCGGCGGCGGCCCCGCTACGCAGGTCGCAACGGCGTTGCACACCTCGAGGCCGTTGCACGCGTCGCCGTCGCCGCACGCCGTCCCCGCCGGCACCGGCATGTGGGTGACGCCAAGCGCGGGATCGCAGGCGTCGAGCGTGCACGCGTTTCCGTCGTCGACCGGGAGCGGCGCGCCCGCGGCGCACGCGCCGGCGCCGTCGCAGACCTCGGGCCCGTTGCACGCGTTGCCGTCGCCGCACGAGAGCCCCGCCGGCGCCGCGACGTGCGTGCAGCCGGCCGCGGTGCACGCGTCGAGCGTGCACGGGTTTCCGTCGTCGCAGCTCGCCGTCGTGCACGCCGGGCCGGCGTCGCTCGCGTCGGGCACGTCGCTCGCGTCGCTCGCGTCGACGCTCCCGCTCGCGTCCGAAGACGACGCGTCGGCCGGCGGCACCACCACGTCCAGGCTCGCATCGGCGCCGCCGTCGGCGCTCGGACCCGTCAGCACGAGGGTCGGCCCGCCGCTCGCTTCGCGCGACGCGAACGCGATCTCTCCCCGCCCACCTCGGCCCGCTCGCCGCACGATCCACCCCGAGTTCACCGCCGAGCCGCTCACGAACGCGCGGACGTCGGCGGTCACGTCGAAGCGCACCGTCCCCGCGCGGCCGTCGTGCACGACCTCCACGTCGGTCGGCGGCGTCACCCACGGCGCGTCGCTCGGGCGCCGCGGATCCATGTCCCACCCGCCCGCCGG
>JAEUKG010001286.1 GCA_016794325.1 Myxococcales bacterium
TCGCCATCGGAGGAGCGACGGGCGCGGTGCTCCGGGTGCGCGCGAGCGAGCCCGCGATGGCCGCGCCCGCGCCGTGCCTCCGCGGCGCGGACGTCGTGGGTGTGGTCTGGGACGGCGCGGCGCGCGCCCGCCTCCACGACGCGAGGCCGAAGAATGTAGGCACCGCGCAGTGGGGCGCCGTGGAGGCGGCCCTCGACGCCCAGGCGGCGGCGTGGGCGGCCGCGTACGACGACTCCTGTCGAGCGAGCATGGCGCGCACGCTCACCGGCGACGCCCGCGCGCGCCGCGATTTCTGCCTGCAGCGGCGCCTCGACGAGCTCGCTCTCCAGGCGCTCGAGCCCAAGCGAACGCACCGCAGCCTCTCCGGTCGCGCCGGCCTCGGGCGCGTCGACGAGTGCACCGACGACGCGACGCTCGCGCGCCTGCCCCTCCCCGCCGACGCCGCAGGGAGAGCGCGCGTGCTCGACGGCTATCGGGCGCTGTACACCGATCGGCTGAGCGCGACCGACGCCATCACCCGCGCGGCCTACCCGCCGCTCACGGTGGAGGACATGGCCAAGGGCACCGCGGGAGGGCAGGACTGGCTCGCCCTCCAGCGAGCCGCCGCCAGCTCGGGAGACGACGACCTCGCGACGCGCATCGACGTCGCGATCGTCCCTCGGCGACGCACCCTCGAAGGCGACTTCGGTGACCTCGAGCCGGCGGCGCGAGCCCGCCTCCAGCGGATGCGCCGCAAGGATCTCGCGGCCAGCCTCGACGCCGCGCTCGCCGACGAGGCGCTCGAAGGCGGCGACTACGAGGCCGCGCGCGCGGCGGCGGCGCGGGCCCTCGAAGAGGTCCACCCCGACCACGTGCTGGCGCGGACCGACCGTGTGGCGGCGGCGTTTGCGCTCGCCGAGGCGTCGCTCGAGCTCGGTTCCGCCGACGCAGTCGAGGCCGCGCTCCGTCGGCTGGAGCGCGAGTCGATCCGCGGCCTCGGGGGCGAGCGCGGGCTGGAGCGTGCGCTCCGGGGCCGCGCCGCGCTCATGCGCACGCCCGACACGTCCAGCGCCGACTTGCGCGCGGTCCTCGACACGCTATCCACGCGCTCGGAGGACGCCTTCGAGCGGCGCGCCCGCGCGCTCGCGGTCCTCGGCCTCGCGCGCGCGATGGCGGCGGGCCTCGACGGGGCCGCGGCGGACCCGCGGCAGGCGGCGCGGCTCCTCCGCGCGGAGGACGAGCGGCTGAGCGCCGAGGGCGTGAACCTCGCGGCGGTGCTCCACGGACGCATCGTGCTCGCACGGGTCGAGATCGAGAGGCCCGCTCCGGCGGCCGCGGCGCCCGACCTCTATCGCGCGTGCAACCTCTTGGGGGTCGGCGGCAGCGCTCCGCCGGACCGGGTCCGCTGCATCGTGATGCTCGCGCGCGCCGAGGCCGCGCTCGGCAAGCAGGCGCTCGCTCTCGAGCACCTCGAGCTCCTCGTGTCGCTCGCGCCGCGCTCCACGCCGGTAGCACGGGTCGAGGCCGCGACCGCGCTCCTCGACGCGACGCGGCGGACCCGCGCGGCGAGCCCCGCGATGCTCGCCCGCGCGACGGCGTTCGCGACCGAGACCGTCGCCGCGGTGCCTCCCGCGACCCCTGGGCTCGACGCGCTGCGCGCGATGCTCGGCAAGGGCTGAGGCGCGCGTGCGGACGGCGACGCCGCGGAGCTCGAGAGCTTTCGCGGCGCGGCGCGGTTCGTGGGACGAATCGTCGGCCCTCGCGGGGTCGTGCTTTCACCAGCGCTGGTGAACGGCTTCACCAGCGCTAGAGCACCCCATGACAATCCCGGGG
>JAEUKG010001017.1 GCA_016794325.1 Myxococcales bacterium
TCGGCGGGCGCGGACCTCAAGGCGGTCGCGCGCGGGCGCCCGCCCCGCGTCGAGCCCCCCGGCGCCGGCCCGCTGGGTCCGACGCGTATGGTCACCACCACGCCCACGATCGCCGCGATCGCGGGGCACGCGGTGGCGGGCGGGCTCGAGCTCGCCCTCCTGTGCGATCTCCGGGTCGTCGAGCAGACGGCGGTGATGGGTGTATTCTGCAGGCGATTCGGCGTCCCCCTCATCGACGGGGGGACGGTGCGCCTGCCGCGCATCGTCGGCCTCGGGCGCGCGCTCGATCTCGTGCTCACCGGGCGCCCGGTGCACCCGGACGAGGCGCTCGCGATCGGGCTCGCCAACCGGGTGGTGCCGGAGGGATCGGCGCTCGAGGTCGCGAAGGAGCTCGGTCGCGCGATCGCCGCGTTCCCCTGGGCGTGCGTGCTCTCGGATCGGAGGAGCGTCTACGAGGGCCTCGATCTCTCGTTCGAGGCCGCGATGGCGCGCGAGACCGAGCTCGGGGTCGGCACGATCGTGAGCGGCGAGACCCTCGCCGGCGCGGCGGACTTCGCCAAAGGCCGCGGGCGCCACGGCGCGTTCTGACGCGTTCTGACGCGCCGACCCGGCGCGCGGCGCGCTCGAGCGCGGCGACCGAGCGACGTCGCGTGAGGGCTCAGGCGCGCTGGCGCGTGGCTTCGTACAGCGCGATCCCGAGGGCGACCGAGGCGTTGAGCGACGCGACGGGCCCGCCCATCGGCAGGCGGACGAGCTCGTCGCACGCGGCCTTCACGGGCTTGCGGAGCCCCTTGCCCTCGGCGCCGACGACGAGGACCGTGGGCGTCGTGAGCTCGCACTCGGCGATCGCGCGCTTGGCTTGGGCGTCGAGCCCGACGACGCGCGCGCCGCGGGCCTTCAGGGCCTCGAGCGCCCGCGGCAGCGACGGCACCCGGCAGAGGGTGGCGTGCTCGACGGCGCCGGCCGACGCGCGGAACGTCGCCGGGGTGAGCGGCGCGGCGTGGTGCTCGGGGAAGAGCACGGCCGTCGCGCCCCATGCGACCGCCGATCGGATGACGGCGCCGAAGTTCTGCGGATCCTCGAGCTCGTCGAGGGCGACGACGAGGCTCGGGTCGATCTCCTCCTCGGCGACGATGCGCAGGGCGGGGACGAACGCGATCACCCCCTGGTGGCGACCGCCGCGGGCGAGCTTGTCGAGCTCGGCGCGGCTCACCCGCTCCGGCGTCGCGCCGTTGTCTTTGGCGAAGCGGGCGAGCGCGTCCATCGTCGGCGAGCCCTTCTCGACCAGCAGGCGCTCGATGCGTGCACCGTGCACCCGGATCGCCTCCCGCACCGGCTGGAGCCCGAGGACGACGCGGCCCTCGGCCTTGGGCTCGCTCACGCGCTCGCCTCGCGGATCTCGTCGGCGATGGCGCGGGCGGCGAGCACGGGGTCGGCGGCGTCGCGGATGGGGCGGCCGACCACGACCCAGGTGGCGCCGGCGCGGATGGCGTCGCCGGCGCTGGCGACGCGCTTCTGGTCGCCGGCGTCCGCCGACTTGGCGCGCACGCCGGGGGTGATGAGGACGACGTCGGGGCCGAGCGCGTCGCGCAGCGAGCGGGCCTCCTTGGGCGAGCAGACGAAGGCGTCGACGCCGGCTTGCTTCGCCATCGTGGCGAGGCCGAGGGCGTGGGCGGCGGGATCGCGGACGACGCCGGTGGCGACGAGATCGCTCTCGTCGAGGGAGGTGAGGACCGTGACGGCGACGATCTGCAACCCCGTCGCCTCGGCGGCGGCGCGGGCGACGGCGCGCTCGAGCATGGCGGGGCCGCCCGACGCGTGGACCGTGAGCATCTTGGCGCCGAGGCTCGCGGCGCGGGCGACGGCGCGGTCGACGGTCTCGGGGATGTCGTGGAGCTTGAGGTCGAGGAAGACGGGGAGGTCGACCTCGAGGCCGAGCTTCACCGCGCTCGCGCCCCCCGCGAGGAAGAGCTCGAGGCCCACCTTGAGCATTCCGATCTCGGCGGCGACGGCCCGGACCACCGGGCGGGCGGCCTTCACGTCGGGGAAATCCAAGGCAAACGCGAGCGGGTTCATCGAGGCAGCCCGCAGACTACACAGCCCCGCGCCCACCGTCGAGAGCCCTCGCCGCCACCCCATGCCCAGAATATCCGTACAGAGATAAATTGCCCGCGCCTCGGGCTCCGCGGCGCGCCCCAGGCCGCTGCCTCACGACGAGGACCACGACGCCTGTCGAACGCACGCGTTCGACGCTCCGGCTGGGGAGCGTCGAGGGGAGCGGCCGCGCTCCCGTCATCCGAACGCGCGTCGAGGGGAGCGGCCCAGGCACGGAGCCCGACGCACGCGACGGTCCGCTGGCCCACCCGGGTCGGAACCGTCCCCCACGCACGAGTCGACGCTCCGGCTGGGAGCGTCGAGGGGGGGAGCGGCCGCGCTCCCCTCGACCCACTACAGACAGCTGCAGAGCGGGTCGCCGGCC
>JAEUKG010001034.1 GCA_016794325.1 Myxococcales bacterium
TCGGCGGGCCTCGTCGCGGCGGGGGGCGCCGCCTCCTCGGCGCGCGCCGAGCGGGGCGCGAGCGTGGCGGCGGCGAGCGACGCCACCGAGAGGATCGCGGCGGTCGCGCTCGAAGGAGCGACGAGGTGTTGGGGGTGGCGACGCTTCACGTTCCCTCAGTGGGGGGAGCCGGCCGAACGGATCAATCACCGCCGAGGCTCGTCGCGCGCTACGATCCTCCGATGCGGACCTGCGCCCTCTCGCTCGTCGTCGTGGCCCTCGCGTCCCAGGGCTGCTCGGGTGGGGACGACCCGGGCTCCTCGTCGGGGGCCTCCTCCAGCGGCGGCTCTTCGTCGGGAGGGGGAGGCTCTTCGTCGGGAGGGGGAGGGTCCTCGTCCGGCGTGATCCCGAACCCCGACGACGGGCCGCCCGCCGGCAACCCGGCGGGGAAGTGCCCCGTCCCCGCCGAGGCCCAGGCCGAGGACAGCTCGAAGCCGACCACCGTCGTCGGCACGGGCACTCCCGAGAGCTGCACCTCCGCGGCGTTCGTGGCGGCGGTCGCGAAGGGCGGCGTGATCACGTTCGACTGCGGGCCGTCGCCGGCGACGATCACCCTCACCGAGACGGCGAAGGTCCACAACGACACGGGCCCGGTCGTGATCGACGGCAAGGGGAAGATCACCCTGAGCGGCGGCGGCAAGGTGCGCATCCTCACCATGAACGCGTGCGATCCGAAGAACGGCGGCTACGCCTCGGGCGTCCCCGGCAACTGCAACGAGCAGGTCACGCCCAAGCTCACCGTCCAGAACCTCACGTTCCTCGCCGGCGACGTGCGCCTCGGAAACGTCGAGGAGGGCGGCGGTGGGGCGATGTACGTGCGCGGCGGGCGCACGAAGATCGTGAACGCGCGCTTCTTCAAGAACGCGTGCGATCCGGCAGGGTCCGACGTCGGGGGCGGCGCCGTCCGCGTGCTCGACTTCCCCCAGGCCGGCAGCGTCGCGCGGCCGGTGTACGTGGTCGGCAGCACCTTCGGCGGCAAAGACGGCTACGGGAACACCTGCGCCAACGGCGGGGCGCTGAGCAGCATCGGCGCCTCCTGGTCGATCTACAACAGCGTCTTTTCGCACAACACGGCGACCGGCACCGGCGCGAACGCGGGCGACGGCGGCAACGGCGGCGCGATCTACAACGACGGCAACACGATGGCGCACCTGACGTGCGGGACGGTGATCGAGGACAACCGCGCCAACGAGGGCGGCAGCGCGATCTTCTTCGTCTCGAACAACCGGACGGGGACGATCACGCTCCGCGACTCCACCCTCCGGCGCAACCCGAGGGGGAAGTTCGAGACGCCCGGCTTCCCCGGCCTCTACGTCCTCGCGAAGGGCCCTCCCACCGTCGAAAACTCCACCCTCGAGTGAACCGCCCGGCGCGCGACGGCCCCAAAGGCGTTTCGTCTCGCTGGGTTACGCGAAATCGAAGAAAAAGAGAGGGGGGCTGTCGATGGGGCGTCTCCCCGAGCGACTCCCTCGCGAAGGAGACCGATTCCCATGCACTACGTCCTCATGATCCACGCGTCCGAGTCCCGCTTCGCCGCCCTGCCGAAGGAGCAGGTGGAGGCCGTCCTCCAAGAGTACGGCGCGTTCACCAAGAACCTCATGGGCACTGGCCGCGCGGGCGACTGCGCCGCCCTCGACGCGACGCACACCGCCACCCGCGTCCAGATCCGTGACGGCAAGCGCGTCGTGCAAGACGGCCCGTTCGCGGAGACGCGGGAGCAGCTCGGCGGCTACTACAGCCTCGACGCCAAGGACGAGGAGGAGGCGCTCGCGTGGGCGGCGAAGATCCCCGACGCTCAGGGCGGGACGATCGAGGTGCGCCCGATCAAGGCGACCGGGGCCCCGTCGGCGGAGGTCGCGCCCCCCGACGCGAAGGGAAAGAAGGAGTACCTCTTCCTCATCTACGAGGCGGAGTCCCGGTGGGCGAGCTTGAGCCAGGCCGAGGCGACGGCGATCTTCACGCGGTACATGGACTTCTCGAAGAGCCTGAAGCAAAACGGGCACTTCGTGGCCGGCGAGCAGCTCGACACGGTGAAGAAGGCCAAGTGCGTGTCGGTGAAGGGCGGCGAGCGCGTCGTGCGCGACGGGCCGTTCGCGGAGACGCGCGAGCAGCTCGGCGGCTACTACCGCGTCGTCGCCCGCGACCTCGACGAGGCCATCGCCCTCGCCGCGAAGATCCCCGCCGCCGAGACCGGGGTGGTCGAGATCCGGCCCATCATGGACACGAGCGCGTACGAGTGACCGCGCGGCGGCGCGCCGGCAAACGTCAGCCCAGGCTCGAGCGCCGCTTCTTCAGGAAGCGACGCTCGGCCTCGTTCTTGGTCGCGGCGATCGCGCGGTCGTAGGCGTCGCGCGCCTCGGCGGCGCGGCCCGCGCGCCGAAGGAGGTCCGCGGTCGCCGCGTGGAGCGCCGGGTGCTCGGCGAGGGCGGGCTCGGCCGTGAGCGCGGCGATCTCCGCCACCCCGGCCTCGGGCCCCTCGACCATCGACCGCGCGACGGCCTGGTTGAGGCGCACGATCGGCGACGGCGCGCGCGCGGCGAGGAGCTCGTAGAGGTGGACGATCTGCGCGAAGTCGGTCTCGCCCCAGCTCGGCGCGTCGTCGTGGAGCGCCTGGATCGCGGCCTCGATCGCGTACGCGGTGGGGGGCCCCGCCGCGAGCGCCTCGGCCAGCGACGCCTTGCCGCGCGCGACGGCGGCTGCGTCGAAGCGCGAGCGATCCTGGTCCTCGAGCGGCACGAGCTCGCCGGACGCGTCGACGCGGGCCGCGCGTCGCGCATGGATCAAGAGGAGCAAGGCGAGCATCCCCTTGGCCTCGGCGCTCTCGGGCAGGAGCGCGGCGACGAGCTCGGCCAGGCGCAGGGCCTCGTCGGCGAGGTCGACGCGCTGCAGCTCGTCGCCCGCGGTCGCGACGTAGCCCTCGTTGAAGATGGCGTAGACGACCTCGAGCACCGACGAGACCCGCGCGGCGAGCTCGCTCGCCTCGGGGACCTCGTAAGGGATCCGCGCGGCCTCGATCTTCGACTTCGCGCGGGTGAGCCGCTGGGCCATGGTGGGCACCGGGACGCAGAACGCGCGCGCGACGTCCTCGGTGGAGAGCCCCGAGAGCCACCGGAGGGCGAGCGCGACCTGCGCCTCGCGCGCGATCGCGGGGTGGCAGCACGTGAAGAGCATGCGCAGGCGATCGTCGGGCAGATCGGCGGCGTCGAGGTCGTCGTCCGCCGCCTCCTCCGGACCGACGACCGCGAGCGTGTCGCGGAGCGCGTCCGTCCGCGCGCGCTGGCGGACGCGATCCACGGCGCGCCGCCTGGCGACGGCGAGGAGCCAGGCGCGGGGCGACGCCGGGGCGCCCTCGGTCGGCCAGCGCGCGAGCGCGGCCTCGATCGCGGCGTCGACCGCCTCCTCGGCGAGATCGAAGCCGTAGCGCCGCACGAGCGTGGCGACGAGGCGACCCCGCTCGGAGCGGACGACGGACGCGAGGGCGACGGTCGGGTCCACCTCGCCCACGATCGACGCTCTCGCGCCGTCGGTCAACGCCTCCCACGCACGAGCTTGCGCGGCGGCGCCTCGGGTCTACGCTGTGGATCGTGCCGCCGCGCCGCCTCGCGTTCGCCGTTCTGCTCGCCGAGCTCGCCGCCGTCGCCGCGCTCCTGCGCAGCGTGGCCTACGATCGCTGGATCACCGTCTTCATGGCGAGCCTCGTCCTCGTCGGCGCGCTCGCGGTGCGGCGGGGTCGCACCTGGGGCCTCGGCCTGTCGTT
>JAEUKG010001054.1 GCA_016794325.1 Myxococcales bacterium
GCGCCGGCCGGCGATGAGGAAGTTCCAGCCGGTGTTGAAGATCGGGCCCTCGACGAGGGCGCGCGCGTCGATGAAGTCGGCCTGGACGAGGCCGTGGATCTTGCCGTCGCGGCTGCGCGGATCGCGGAGTCCGACGTCGACGATGCCGCCCATCACCCGGCCGTATTGGGTGCTGAAGTTGCCGGGGTAGAAATCGATCTTGTCGAGGGCCTCGGTGGGCACGACGCTCGAAAGGCCGCCGAAGTGGTACACGATCGGCACGAGCGTGCCGTCGATGAAGACGTTGGTGTCGTTGGGGGCCGAGCCGCGGACGATGAGGAGGCCGATGCCGCCGGGGGCGCGGGCGACGCCCGGCATGTTCTGGATCGCGCGGAGCGCGTCGCCGTTGGTGCCGGGGATGCGCGACAGCTCGCGCTGCTCGAGGGTGCGGCGCGTCATCTCGCGCGGCGGCCGGGTGCCGCGGACCTCGACCTCCTCGATGGGGCCCGTGAGCTCACCCGGGCCCGGCGGCGGCGCGACGAGCACCTTGCCGCCGGTCCGCGCGAGGCGGAGGGTGAGCGACACCTCCTCCGCGGGGTCGATCGTCTCTTCGGTCTCGCGCGGCTCGAAGCCCTCGGCGGCGACGCGGATCTTGTATTTGCCGGCCGCGACCGAGTCGGCGGTGAACGAGCCGTCCGCGCCTGCCTTCACGGTGACGGCCTTGCCGTCCTCGGCGGTGAGGGTGACGTCGGCGCCGGCGACCGGCTTGTCTTGCTCGGTCGCGACCTTGCCGACGAACCGCGCCGAAGGAGGCGCGAACTCGTACGAGTGGCGGAACTTGGACGCGATCGGCTGGCCGTTGCGCTTGGCGGGCTCGTAGACGAGCTTCATCGCCGCCGCCACCGCCGCCTCGTCGAAGCCGTGCCCTTGCGCCGCCTCGACCGTGGCCTTCTTCACCGCGCCCGCGGCGTCGATCTCGACGATGAGCCGGACCACGACCTTCTCGCGGACCTTGTCCTTGATAGCCTGATCGGGATACTGGGCACCGGCGTCGCTCTTGAGGACCGGGGGGGCGATCTGCGTCGCCGGGGGAGGAGGCGGCTGGTCGCCGTCTTTGGGCTTGGTGAGCAGGCCCCCCGAGCGACCACCCGAGCGATCGTCGGGCTTGTCGGCGGGCGGGGGCTGGGGCGGAGCGGGCGTGGGAGCCGGCGCCGGCTGAGCTTGCGCGAGCGCGACGCCCTGCCGGACGAACGGCGAGGCGACGACGGGCGAGGCGAGGGACGCCGCGAGCCCGACCCGCGCGACGAGCCCGGAGGCGCGAGGAAGCAGGCCAGAACCCCTCTTGTTCAGCGCGCGTGCAGGCATCGTCGAATCGCGCGGACGCTACCAAGGTTCCCCCGGCCTGCACAGCCTTGATTGTGCGCACACCCGACCCCACGGAGGGCGCGGGGTCGACCCCGGCGGGCGCGCGGCCGCGGGCGCCCCACCCCGCCCCGGCCCGTCGTCGCCCTGGCCCGCGACGACGGCGGAATCACCAGGGGGCGGGAGGTCCGGACGCGTGGGAGACACCGCCGCGATGCGGGCTCTCGGGAGAGTGTTCGCGCGCCTCGGGCCCATCGAGGGAGCGCTCTACGTCCTGTGGGCAGCGGCTTGGACGCTGGCCTCGGCGCGGGCGTTCTACGGCTTCATGCTGAAGCAGACCGGCGGGGAGTGGAGCGCGCCCCTCGACGACGTCTTCATCCACTTCGACTACGCGCGCTCCACCGCCGAGGGGCACCCGTTCGAGTGGGTGCCCGGAAACGGATACTCCTCGGGCAACACCAGCATCACCTACCCCTTCGTCCTCGCCGCCGGTTACCTCGTCGGGTTCCGCGGAATGAGCCTCATGGTGTGGGCGGCGATCGTCGCCGCGTGCTCGGTCTTCGGGACCCTCCTCCTCACCCGCCGGCTCTTCGTCGACCACGGCGGAGACTCGTGGGGGAAGCTCGGGTCGTACCTCCTCCCACCCGTGTTCCTCGGCGTCGGCGCGCTCGACTGGTCGCTCTGGAGCGGGATGGAGGTCGCCTTCTTCCTGGGCACGTGGGCGCTCGCCCTCGCCGCCTTCGTGCGCACCCGCCGGCTCGTGGCGCTGGGGCGGTCCGGCCGCCAGGCGGGCGCGCGCGCGGCGTGGCTCCTCGGCGCCGCCTGCGCGCTCATGGTCGTGACGCGCCCCGAGGCCGTGGGCACCACCGCCGTCTTCGCCGTCGCGTGCGCCGTCGCCGCCCGCGGCGGCGTGTGGCCGAGGCTCGCGGTCGTCACGCGGGTGGCCGCGCCGGGCGCCGCGCTCGTCGCCCTGCAGTCGGTGGCGAACCGGATCTTCACCGGCGAGTGGAGCGCCAACGGGGCCATCGTCAAGCTCGCGGTCAACCACCCGTACCTCACCCGCGAGGACGTGCTCAAGGACTACGAGTTCAACGTCAAATACGCGGCGCTCCGCAACCTCGACTATCACTTTGCGGATACACTCGGCGACGTCACCCGCGACCTCGACCGCACGCGCTCGGTCTTCCACGACCTCGCGTTCCGCGCCTCCCACGCCTCGGCGTGGTCGCTGTGCCTTTTGTCGCTCGGGCTCCTGCCGCTGGCGCTGCCCCGGGTCCGCGGCACCGCCCTCGTCATGTGGCTCCAGATCGTGCTCTGGGGCGTCATCGTCGCGTTCAACGGGCAGGTCCGCTGGCAGAACGAGCGCTACGTCATGCCGGCGGTGGCGTGGTTCCTCGTCCTCGTCGCGCTCGGCGTGGTCGAGGCGCTGCGCCGGGGCCGCGCGCCCAGCGTCCTCGCGCTCGGCTTCGTGTTCGCCATCGTCGCCCAGACCTTCGGGACCCTCACCCGGCCCCCGGGGATGTTCATGGTGTGGCGCTACCCGTGGGCGCCCGTCGTGGCGGTCGCGCTCGCGGTCGCGCTCGTCGTCCGCTACCGCCCCGCGCGCGTCGTCCTCACGTTGCTCGCGCTGTTCTTCGCCTACGACCACCAGGTGAGCAAGCAGCGCGACCAGATCTGGTTCTTCGGGCGCGCGTCGCGGAACATCCGCGACCAGCACGTGACCATGGGCCGCTGGCTCAAGAAGGTGAAGCCCAAGCGCGTGCTCGTCGGCGATGCCGGCGCGATCATCTACGCGTCCGAGCTCCCGGGCCTCGACATCATCGGGCTCGGCGGCTACCACGACATGCCCTTCGCGCGGGCGGGCCTCCACGGCCTGCCCGCGACCCTCGAGCTCATCGAGCGCATGCCCGCTGCCGACCGGCCCGACGTGCTCGCCCTCTTCCCCACCTGGTGGGGAGTGCTCCCCACCTGGTTCGGGCCCGAGGTGCTCGAGCGCTTCCCCGTCGAGGGCAACGTCATCTGCGGGGGCTACGAGCACGTCGCGTATCGCGCCGACTGGCGCCTCCTCGGCACCGGCGAGCGCCTGCGCGCCCTGCCCGCGGGCGACAAGCAGGTGAAGGACACGCTCGACGTCGCCGACCTCGTGAGCGAAAAGCAGCACGGCTACGCGTTCCCCCGCCCCGCCGGAGGCTGGGCCGACATGCGCATCCTCGCCGATCCGTCGAGCCCCGCGCGCGACATGTTCGACGGCGGGCGCCGCATCGCCGGAGGGCGCGCCGAGAGCTTCGTCATGCGCGGCGCCACCCCGGGCGCCCCCGCCCACCTCGTCTTCCGCACCGCCCCCGAGGCGGCGACCACCGTGGTCGTGAAGATCGACGGCGTCGTCGTCGGCAAGCTCCCGCTCGAGCGCTACGAGGGCTGGATCGAGCCCGCGATCGCGATCCCCGCGGACGCGGTGCGGGACCCGATGAACGTCGAGGTCGCCGTCCTCGGCGCCGACTTCGTCGACTTCCACGTCTGGCTCACCCAGTAGGCGATGCCCCCCGAGGTCGTCCGCGTGATCGGCCCCTGGGGCCCGCCCGAAGACGCCGCCGGGTGGGTCGCCCTCGCGCTCGCACCCGTCGCCGGCCTCCTCGCGGCGCGCCCGCCGGCGGCGCTCCGCGTCTCGCACCGCCTCTTCGTCGGGGTCTCCGCGTTCGCCGCCGCCGCGCTCTCGCTCGCCTACGTCGCGGTCTACTTGCGGGGCGGGCCGCGCATCGTCGACGCCACCACCTACTACCTCCAGGGTCGGGCGCTCGCGACGTCGGGCTTCACCTTCCCCGTCCCCGAGCCCGCCGCGAGCTTCCGCGGACGGTTCCTCCTCTGGGACGAGGCGCGAGGGATGAGCGGGATCTTCCCGCCGGGCTGGCCGATCGTGCTCTCGCTCGGCTTCCGGCTGGGCGCTCCGATGGTCGTCGGCCCCACCCTCGCGGCGCTGCTCGTCGTCGCCACCGCCGCCCTCGCGCGCGAGGTCGCCCTCACCCTGGACCTCCCGGAGGTCGACCGGGAGCGCCTCGCGCGCGTCGCCGCCGTCGCGTCCACCCTCTGCGCCGCCGCCCGCTATCACACTGCGGATACCATGTCGCACGGCCTGGTCGCGGTCCTCGCCGCGACCGCCCTCGCCTTCGCCCTCCGCGTCCGGCGGGGGGGAGCCGACGGGCCCGCCCTCGCCGCCGGCGCCGCCGTCGGCTGGGTGCTGGCGACGAGGCTCGCGTCGTTCGCGCCGCTGGCGATCGTGTGCATTCTGCAGCTAGCGCGGGCGGAGCGGCGCGGGCGGGCGCTCGCCCTGTTCGCCGCTGGGATCGTCCCTGGCGCCGCGATCCTCCTCGTCGCGCAGCGCGCGGCCACCGGCAGCGCGCTGTCGTCCACCCAGGGGCTCTACTACGCGCTCTCCGACGGCCCCCCCGGGTGCTTCCGCTACGGCTTCGGCAAGGGCGTCGGCTGCGTCTTCGAGCACGGCGACTTCGTGGCCGCGCGGCTCGCCGGCGGCTACGGGCCGCTCGAGGCGCTCCTCACCAGCGCGAGCCGCCTCCGGCGGCACACCACCGATCTCCTCGGCGTCGAGCTCCTCTTCCCCGTCGCCGTCGTCGGCCTCGCCCGCGGCCTCCGCGCGCGGAGCCACGCCGCGCGCGCCCTCGGCGGCTACTTCGCCCTCCAGGTGCTCGCCTACGCGCCCTTCTACTTCGACGGGAACTACCCGGGCGGCGGCGCGCGCTTCCTCGCCGACACCTTCGGCGCGGGCCACGTGCTCGCGGCGGCGGGCGCCCTGCACCTCGCGAAGCGGTGGGGGACGCACCGCGCGGCCGGCGGGCTCGCGGCGGCGATGCTCGTCGCGTTCGCGGTGCGCTCCTCGCACGAGCACGTCCTCCTGAGGGATCGCGAGGGCGGCCGGCCGATGTTCGAGCCCGACGTCGCGGCGAAGGCGGGGGCCACCCGCGGGCTCCTCTTCTTCGCGACCGACCACGGGTTCTCGCTCGCCCACGATCCGCGCGCGCGCCCCGAGCAGGGCCTCGTCGCCGCGCGCCTCCGCGAGGACGCGAACGACTGGCTCCTCTACGAGCGGCTCGGCCGGCCGCCGACCTACAGATACTCGTTCGATCCCGCGCGGCGCGGCGCGGTCCCCGAGGTCGCCCCCTACCAGCCGCTCCCCTACGGCACCGGCGCCGAGGGCCGCTACCGCTTCGAGGCCGAGTCGAGCTGGCCGCCGCTCGCCCAGGCCGGCGGCTACGCCATCCCGCGCTTCACCCACGCCTGCGCCGGCAACTACCGCGTCCTCGCGCTCTCGAACGTCGACTACGAGGCCCGTGTGACGATCGACGTCCTGGTCCCGGAGCCCGGCCGATGGAAGGTGCGACCGCGGATCGTGGCCGACGACGCGAGCGGGCGCTCCGAGCTCACCGTCGTCGGCACCAAGGCGCGGTTCGTGTGGGGCGCGGCGGCCGGGCCCACCTGCCGCGAGCTCCCGCAGCAGGTCGTGGAGCTCCCCGGCCCGCGCGCGCGCCTCGAGCTCGTCGCCCGCGGCGGCGAGGCGCTCCTCGACGCGATCGTGCTCGAGCGCGAGCGCGACTGAAGCAGCGTCCAGCGCTCGACTCTGGACGCCTCTTCCGTCGTGCCAGAGTCGCGCACGCGAGGGTGGGAGCCCCGGAAGACCCCGCTCTCGCAGGGCGGGCCCGCGGCGCGCCGCGACTCAGCCCCCGGCGCGCCGCACGAGGTGGCGCCGCAGGGTGACGTCGAGGCGGCTCTGCACGAGCGCGAGCACGCTCCGGCACTCGCTCTCGCCCACCCGGGCCTCGTCCATGAAGCGATCGCGGACCCGCTCGAGCAGCGTGTCGCGCGCCCGCGCGACCCAGCGCGCGGCGGTCGCCCGGTGCACGTGGTGGAGCGCGCCGATGCGATCGATCGACAGGTCGTCGACGAAGTGCTGCCGCAGCACGAGCGCGTCCTTGGCGTCGAGATCGCCGATCGCGCGCTCGACGGCGGCGCGGAACGCGGCGCGGTACTTCTCCTTCAGGAACGCGAGCTCGGGGTCGTCGATCGCCGCGGCCTCGAGCCGGCCCGCCTCGTCGTCGAGCACCTCGTTCTTCGTCTTGCGCGCGAGCTTGAGCGCCGCGCGGGTGGCGGCGACCCGCACGAACCCCTTGAGCTCGCCCTGGCCGCCGTAGCTCGCGATCTTGGGGCTGTCGCCGGAGAAGAGGTCGCGCCTCACGTTCTGGAGCGCCTCGTCGATCTGGTGCGGCGGCAGGCGCATCGCGGCGAGCGCCGCGCGCACCGGGGGGACGATCGCGACCTCGAAGGCCCGGAGGGCGGCCGCGTCGCCTCGGGCGCAGGCGCACGCGAGGTGGAGGTCGGTCCACGCCGCGTCGGGGCCGGCCCCGCGCGCCTCGCCGTAGCGGAGGAGCTCGGCCTCGTCGACGTGGACGTCCGGCCACGCCGCCCGCGCCGCCAAGAGCTTTTCAGCGAGCGCGGGACCGGGCATGCCCGTTGGAGTATAGCCTTCGAGAGCGGCCATGAGCTGTCCGACCGAGAACGATCTCCTCGCCTACGTCGAGGGCCGCGCCGCGCGCCCCGCCCGGGAGGCGCTCGCCGCGCACCTCGCGGGGTGCGACGAGTGCCGCGCGCTCGTCTCGCTCCTCGCGAAGACCTCGATGGCGGGCCCGGCCCCCGCCGGCGCCTCGCTCGAGCTCGGCGCCACCGCCCCCGCCACCGACCTCGCCCCCCCCTCGGACCCGGTGCCCCGCCCCGGCGACCTCCTCGCGGGCAAATATCGGGTCGAGCGCGTGCTCGGCGCGGGCGGGATGGGGATCGTCGTCGCCGCCCACCACGAGCACCTCCGCGAGCGCGTCGCGATCAAGCTGATGCGCCGCGAAGCGTGCAAAATACACGGGAGCGTGGAGCGCTTCCTCCGCGAGGCGCGCTCGTGCGTGAAGGTGAAGAGCGAGAACGTCGTGCGCGTCCTCGACACCGGCACGCTCCCTTCGGGGGAGCCGTTCATGGTGATGGAGCACCTGGCGGGGCAGGACCTCGCCGAGGTCCTCCAGGCCCGGGGCCCGCTGCCCGCCGACGTCGCGGTGGAGTACGTGGTGCAGGCCTGCGAGGCGATCTGCGAGGCCCACGCCCTCGGCATCGTCCACCGCGACCTCAAGCCCGCGAACCTCTTCCTCACCCGCCGGGCCGACGGCACGCCGCTCGTGAAGGTCCTCGACTTCGGGATCTCGAAGAGCGCGCTCTCCGGGCCCGACTCCGCGGTCACGTCGGAGAACGCCCTGCTCGGGTCGCCCCGCTACATGTCCCCCGAGCAGATGCAGAGTACACGCGACGTCGACGCCCGCACCGACGTCTGGGCGCTCGGGGTCGTGCTCCACGAGCTGGTCACGGGGCGGCCGCCGTTCGAGGCCGACACCACCGCCGGGCTGTGCGCTGCGATCATGACGGCGACGCCGCCGCCGATCCGCGCGCTCCGGCCCGATCTCCCCGAGGCGCTCGAGCGCGTGATCGTCCGCTGCCTGACGAAGAGCCGCGACGGGCGCTACGCCTCGATCGGCGAGCTCGTGGCCGCCCTCGATCCGCTCGTGCCCGCGTCGGCGCGGGTGCACGCCGATCGGGTCGCGCGCCTGTCGGCCCTCGGCCGCCCCGCCTCGCTCCCGCCCGGCGCCGGCAGCGCCGCGCCCCCGAGCGCCGAGCCGCGGCCCACGCCGATCTCCGCCGCGCCGGCCTCCGCCGCGCCCCCGAGCGCGGAGCCGCGCGGGGCGGCGCGGCCCG
>JAEUKG010001103.1 GCA_016794325.1 Myxococcales bacterium
CGCTCCAGCGGGTGCACGCCGACGGTGAGTTCGAGGACAGGGTGCTGGAAAGCGACGGCGCGGGAGGACCCCGCGAAGTCGCCACTGCTCGCGCAGTCGGACCTTTTCTTCGCCGCGACCCATAGGCCCCGGGCGAAGCTCCGTCTCTCCATCGACTCGCTCCCGGGAGCGAAGACCAAGAGAGCACGTCGTTGATGCTTGCCTCCGGGAGCGGTGGAGCGCGAGGTGGGCGGACGTGTGTCCGGGACTCGGGAGGCGCACGCGCGGGGCGAGCGTGGGCCGCGTGGGGGCGCGGCCGGTAAGCCCATAAGGGGCGCGGCCCGTAAGCCCGTAAGGGGCGCGGCCCGTAAGCCCGTAAGGAGGCGCGGCCCTCGCGTCAGAGCGCCGCCGCGAAGTCGCGCGCGAGCTCCATGGGCCCGGGGCGGTCGGCCGCCTCCCGCGCCGTCGCCGCGCGGAGGAGCTTCGCGATGGCCGCGGGGAACGCGCGGAGCCGCTCCGGGTCCTCGAAGGGATCCCGGCGCATGTGCGCGATGACCCGATCGCGCGGGTTCTCGATCTCGTCGAAGAACGCCCGGCCCGTCGTCACGTTGTAGATGGTGCCCGCGAGCGCGTAGACGTCGGAGCGCGGATCGAGCTCCACGGGATCGAGCACCTGCTCGGGGGCGATGTAGCCCGCGGTCCCGGCGACGAAACGGCCGGCCGCGTCTTGGGGGACTCGGATGGCGCGCACCATGCCGAAGTCGATGACGACGGCCGACAGCGGCGGCGTGCGCGCCGGGTCCCGGTGCTTCTGGGCGTCGAACCGCTCGCCCCCGGCGAGTGGGAGCCGCAGCCAGATGTTGGCGGGCTTGATGTCGCGATGGACGAGCCCCGCGCTGTGGAGCCCCGCGAGGCCCGCGCACGAGTCGAGCACGACCTGCCGGAGCTCGAAGAGCGACATCGGCTTGGCCGACGAGTACTGCTTCAGATCCGCCCCGATGAGGTACTCGAGGACGAGGAAAGGGACGTCGCCCGACACGCCGCGGTCGATGATGTTGGCGACGTTCGGGTGGTAGAGGCCGGCGAGCGCCTTCGCCTCCTCCACGAACGACGCGAGGATGCCCGCGCGCTCCGTCTCGGTGGCGTTCGCGAGCGCGTCGGCCTTCGGGATCTTGAGGACGAAGAAGCGATCGGCGCCCGGCTTGCGGACGAGCCACACCGTGCCGATCCCGCCCTCGCCGAGGGGCTTCACCAGCTCGTAGCCCTCGATGACCGTGGGCTCCTTCTTCTTCGCCTGCGGCGGGGGCGGCGGGGTGCGGCGGATCGCCCCGCGCACCGCCGCCTCGAGCAGCGCCGACGCGACGGGCCCGAGGGACGCGAACCAGACGTCGAGCATCGACAGCTCGCGCGCGCGCACCGCGCGCGCGACGAGCGCGGCGACGCGCGGCGCGTTTTCGGTGGCGCGGCGAGAGAGCGAGTCCTCCGCGCTCTGCGCGGTCGCCGGGTGGAGCGCCTTCACGGGATCGGCGAGGGCGCCCTGCAGCCGGTCGCCCGCGAGGACGAGCTCGAGGCACATCGCCTCGAGCTCCTTCTTGGGGCCCGCGGCCTGG
>JAEUKG010001115.1 GCA_016794325.1 Myxococcales bacterium
GGCTCGACCGAGGGGCTCCTCCGCTCGCAGCCGGCGGCGACGCCGGCGGCCCCGAGGAGCGCGAGGGCTCGGCGTCGTGAGACGCGCGCGTGCGGACCTTGACCCACCCCCGCATCGTAGCGATCGCGCGCCACTCCGGCAGCCTCCCGCGGCGGAACGGACCGTTCCCCGCGAGGGCGAAGTCGACGCCAGCCCCCGCGAGCTCAACCTCGGGCGCGCTCGGCCGTTCTCGGAGGGCGCAGACCATGAAGAGATGGCTCGTGCTCGCGGTGGCGATCGCGGCCGCGGCGGGGGCGGACACGGCCCACGCCGGGGCGCCGCGGCCCTTCGTCGACGCGGAGCGCGGGCGCTTCGACGGGAGCCCGCCCCGGAAGGTCACGCGCACGATCCGCCTGAAGCCGGGCGAGAAGGCGGCCTTCGTCGTCGTCGTCGCCGGCGGGAGGCCCGGCCGCGTCCCTCCGCGGGCGGCGATGAGCCTCCACGTGAACTGGCGCACCAAGCGCGGGGCCAAGATGCACTCCGGCAGCTTCCCGTGCCGGGCGGTGTGCGGGTGGGTCTTCGAGGCGCCGGCCGCGAGAGACGCGGTCGCGAGCGGGGACTACGAGCTCACGATCCAGGACGACTCGCCCGAAGATCCGCAGCCCGTGTTCGACTGGCTGGTGACCGTCAAGCGCTGACGCGCCGCGGGTCCCTCTCCGCCGTTCGGCCTCGAGAGTCTCAGCGGCCGACCGCCGCGCGCGACGACGCGAGCGCGGCCCGCACCCGCTCGAGGAGGACGCGGGGGGTGAACGGCTTCTGCAAGAAGCTCGTCCGCGGGCCGCTCGCCGCGATCCGCTGGGCGTCTTCGGCGTATCCGCTCACGAACAGCACAGGCGGGTCGATCGACCGCGATCGCAGCTCGGCCACGAGCTCGGTCCCCGCGATGCCTGGCATGACGACGTCGGTGACGAGAAGGTCGAGGGGCATGTCGAGCGACGCCAGGCGCTCGAGCGCCTCGTCGCCGCTGCCGGCTTGGATCACGGTGTAGCCGTGCATCGTCAGCGCGCGCGCCAGCACCGCGCGCACCGGCTCCTCGTCCTCGACGACGAAGATGGTCTCGTTGCCGCGCACCCCGCAGAGCTCGAGGCCCGAGCTGAGCCGCGGCCGCGGGGCCTCGGTGCAGACCGGCAAGCGAACCGTGATCCGCGTGCCGGCCCCCGGCGCGCTGTCGACCTCGACGACGCCGCCGCTCTGGCGCACGATGCCGTAGACGACGGCGAGCCCGAGGCCCGTCCCCTTCCCCGGAGGCTTGGTGGTGAAGAAGGGCTCGAAGACGCGCGCCCGCGTCGCCTCGTCCATGCCGCAGCCGGTGTCGGCGACCGAGAGCTCGACCGACCGCCCCTCGCCCGTCACCGCCGACTCGACGTTGCGGGTGGAGATGGTCAACAAGCCGCCCTGGGCCATCGCGTCGCGCGCGTTGACGCAGAGGTTCACGAGGACCTGCTCGAGCTGCCCCGGGTCGGCCTTCACCAGCCACAGGTCCTCGGCGAGCCGGCTCTGCAGGCGGACGTCCTCGCCGATGAGGCGGGTGAGGAGCTTCTCGCAGTCGGCGACGATCCGGTTCAGGTCGACGACGACCGGCTCGAGCACCTGCTTGCGGCTGAACGCGAGGAGCTGCTGGGTGAGGCCTGCGGCGCGCGCCGCCGCCGACACGACCTCCCCGGCGGCCTCCACGAGCCCCGGATCGCCCCCCTCGAGCTCGACCGCGATCAGCTCGGCGTTCGCGGCGATCACGGTGAGGAGGTTGTTGAAGTCGTGGGCGATCCCGCCGGCGAGCCGGCCGACCGCCTCCATCTTCTGCGACTCGCGGAGTTGCGTCTCCAACGTCTTCCGCTCAGTCATG
>JAEUKG010001116.1 GCA_016794325.1 Myxococcales bacterium
ACGCCGGCCCCCGCGCCGACCGCGGCGGACGCGCCCGCGCCGCCTCCCGGCGAGATCCGCGACGAGAGCGATCCGTGCGCCCCGGCGGGCGCCGCCTACGAGAAGTCCGTGCGCCCCGCGCTCAAGGAGTGCTACCGCGCAGGGAAGAAGACGAACCCGAACCTCGTCGGCAAGGCGCGGCTCGTCATCGACGTCGACGGCAAGGGCAAGGTCGCGAGCATCAAGAGCCCCGACAAGTCCGAGCTCGGGGACAAGGTCATTGCATGCATGTTGCAAGCGTTGAAGTCGACGCCCTTCGGCGACGCCGACAAGTGCAAGGGGCGCACGGTGACGATCCCGATCGAGTTCCCGACGCGCTGATGCGAGGGCCGCGCGGCTGTACAAGTCGGCCGCACACCCTGCTCGCGCGTTGAACAGATCGTTCAAGCGCCTACGGCGAGAACCGCCGTCTTTTCGCGATCTTGCGCGCGCGCGGCTGGGCACGCCGCGTGCATCGCCGTCCTCCGATGGCGATCCCCCGCTACCGCGGCCTCGCGGCGACGCCCCCCAAGCCCAAGGTGGCGCGGGCCGCCGACCCCGCCCCCCGTGAAGAGCGGATCAGCGACGTCGCGCCGATCGGGACCCACGCGCGCACCGAACGCCCGAGCGGGACCGCGACTCGCCCCTCCGGCGAGCGCGTCGCCGTGCGGCTCCCCTCCCCCGGCGATCTCCTCGCCGGCCGCTACCGGATCGTGCGCCCGCTCGGCCGCGGCGGCATGAGCGTCGTGTACGAGGCCTTCCACGCGCGCACCGAAGCCCAGGTCGCGGTGAAGGTCCTCTACCCCGAGCTCCTCCAGAAGGACGAGGCGGTGCGGCGGTTCTTGCGCGAGTCGCGCGCGCTCTCGCGCCTGCACAGCCCGCACGTCGTGCAGGTGCTCGACGCCGACACGACCGAGGCCGGCCTGCCCTTCACGGTGATGGAGCTCCTCTCGGGCCAGGATCTCGGCGACGTGTGGGCCGGGACCTCGCCGCCGCTCGTCCGCGACGTCGCGGAGTACGTGGCCCAGGCCTGCGTCGGGCTCGCGGCCGCGCACGCCGCCGGCATCGTCCACCGCGACGTGAAGCCCGGCAACCTCTTCCTCGCGGAGGAGGGCGATACGAAGCGCGTCAAGCTCATCGACTTCGGCGTCGCCAAGCTCCGCGAGCGCTGCTCGACCGGTCTCGTCACCCGACACGGCGAGACCATCGGGACGCCGCTGTACATGGCCCCCGAGCAGATCCGAGCCAAGCCCGTCGACGGCCGCGCCGACGTGTGGGCGCTCGGCGTGGTGATGTACCGCGTCCTGTCGGGTCGCACGCCGTTCGAGGGCAAGAGCGACCAGCAGTACCTGCTCGCGGTGATCGAACAGACGCCCCGCCACCTCGCCGAGCTCCGGCCCGACCTGCCCCGCGCGCTGGCCGACGTCGTGATGAAGGCCCTCGCGCAGAACGTCGACGCCCGTCACGCCGACGCGATGGCGCTCGCCGACGCCCTGGCGCCGTTTCGCGCCGCGGCCCCCGCCGCCGCGCCCCGCGCGCCCGCCGCCCC
>JAEUKG010001292.1 GCA_016794325.1 Myxococcales bacterium
CGCGCTGCAGGATGTGGCGCGCGCGCGACAGCGGGAGATCCCGCATGAAGTCGACCATGCACACCGCCTCGAGCAGCGATATCGCCTCGGCGTGCTCGGGATCTTCGGCGGCGTCGATGCGGAGCGTGTTCTCGAGGCCGACCTTGGCCGCGCGGAGCCCGACCCCGGCGGGCACGTCCTTGGCGGCGATGTGGACGAGGTACAGGCGCCGCTTCACCTCGTCGGGGAGCGTCGCGAGCGCCGACGCAGGGGTGTGGAGCGGCGGGATGCCGGCCTCGTGGAGGTTCACGCTGTGGTGGCTGCGGAAGTTGACGAGGTCCTCGTAACGGGCGCCGCCGAAGACGCCCGCCTCGTGCATCTGGCCGACGCGCTCGGGATCCCAGAGCGTGTCGCCGCTGATGGAGATGCTGCGGCCGCCGTAGAACGCCTCGACGCCGATGGTGGGGATCGAGTGCAGCTGGTAGCGGAACCAGAGCTCGCCGCCGCGCACCCCGACCGGGGCGCCGATGCGCGCGGGCGTGAAGGTGAACGTCCGCCGAAGGATGTTCTCCGACAGGCCCGAGAGCGCCGAATATTTCCGGAGGAACGAGCCGAGGATGAACGGCGTCGTGTAGAGCGTCACCCGCCCCTCCTCCAGGAGCTTCTGGAACGTGCCCGCGTCGTGATCGGCGTGGCAGTGGGTGAGGACCACGCCGTCGATCATCTTCGGCGCGACGCCGCGCGCGGCGAGGTATTCGGTGGAGTCGGTCGGCGGATCGACGAGCAGCGCGCGGCCGCCGATCCAGAGGAGGAAGCCGGTGGTCTTGCCGTCGGGATCGAAGCCGTGGCTCGCGCCGAGCACCGTGACCCCGAACGTCGGCGGCTGGAACGGCGACTGCGGCAGCTCCACGCTGTGCGCCTTCGGCGGCAGGCGGATCGACCGCGGGATCGTGGCGACGTCTTTGCCGCCGTCGAACACCACGTAGTGCGTCTCGCCGCGGAGCACGAAGACGTCGGGGGCGATCTCGATGCGGTCCTTGTCGAAGGCGACGAGCTCGACGAGATCGTCCACCTCGAGCCGAGCCCGGCCGGGCACGGACCGGAAGTATTCGCTCTCTTTGCGGAAATCGGGCCGCGCGTCGAGCGGGAAGCCGTCGGCGTATTCGCTGGGGTGAGGCTCCCCCTTCGGCCCGAAGAGCGTCTCCTGGAAGATCGCGCGGACGCGCGCCTCCACGCCCCGGTCGTCGACCCCGAGCCGGGCCCGGCGCTTGAGGAGGAAGAAGTTGTAATATGCAGGAAACTCGAACTCCGCGACCGAGAGCCCGCGCCGTCGGTCGAAGAGCTCGCGAGGCAGGACGTAGAGCAAGGGCACGTCGAGCCCGAGCGCCATGACGTCCTTCACCGTCTCCGGTGGCATCCCGAACTGGATAGCCCCGGCCGACGTCTTCACGTAGTAGCCGCCGCGGGGCAGCTCGGTCGCCTCGCCCGCCGAGAGGTAGTGCCCGCTGGTCGAACGCTCCGTCACCCCCCGATGCTACTCGACGGCGGCGCCCGCGAGAACGAACATCGCCGAGGGCCAAGAGCCCCTCGGCGACGGATTCGCGGCGATCCTCCGCCCGCGAGCGCGGCGAGCCGCGAGGCTCGCTACTCGGCGATCTGCGGGTGGAGGTTCGACTTCTTCTTCGCGGGGGCCGCGCCGGGGCGCAGGTGGCCCGCGACGTAGACGCCGGCGTTGATCGCCGCCCACGACTTGAAGTGACGGAACGTCGTGAGCCACTGGAGCGGCTTCGGTCCCTCGACCGCCGGGCGGAGGCCGCACGCCGCGGCGTGCTCCTGCGCGTGCTGGAAGGTGAAGGCGAGCTTCTCTTGCACCGCGCGAGGCGAGCTGCGCTCGCGCGCGATGCGCGACGCGGCCTTGCCGAGGCGCGCGCGCTCCTGGGGGTCGTCGAGGAGGCGGAGGATCGAGCGGCCGAAGGCGCGGTCGGCCTCGCGGGCGCTCGCGTCGTCGGTGCCCGGCGAGAGCGCGACGCCGTTGACGCCGTCGCGGATCTGCGACGAGACGCCCATGCCGTCGGCGAACGCGACCGTCGGCGTGCCGCACCAGAGCGCCTCGCCGAGCACGTTGCCGAACGTCTCGCTCAGCGACGCGTGCACGAACACGTCGGCGTACGCGTAGTAGTCGGTCATCTGGGTGAAGGAGACCTCGCCGGGGAAGAAGACGCGATCCTCGACGCCCTCCTCGCGGGCCACCTGGCGGTAATACGCCGAGTCGGGGCCCTCGCCGAGCATGGTGAGCGTGCACTCGGGATCGTGCGGCGCGACGTGGCGGGCGAAGATGCGGATGACGCGGTCCTGCGCCTTCTCACGGGTGTGGCGGCCCGCGCAGAGCAGGCGCGAGCCGCGCGCGAGCGCAGGCGACAGGTGGGTGTACGGGTCGGGCCCGAGCGGCTTGTCGAAGATCTCGGGCTGGACGGTGCGCGGCACGACGTGGATCGGCACCGTGACGCCGCGCTCGCGCCAGTAGTTGCGCAGGCCGTCGGAGAGCACGATGAGGCCGTCGGCCTCGTTGTAGACGTTGGCGAAGACGCGCTCGTGCGGCCGGGTGAGGAAGAACCGGAGCCCCGCGTGGACCGCCTCGATCTTCGAGATCTTCTCGGGCAAGAGGACGTCGTACGCGGCCGCGAGGTGGGTCGTGTGGACCGCGAGGAGCGGGATGCCCCGCATCTTCCGCAGCCAGAGCCCGAACTCCAGGAAGAGCGACGTGACCGGCGCGTAGAGCAGGTCGAACTGGAAGCGGTCGGCATCGAACACCCACTTCTCGAGCGGGAGCGGGATGTTCACCCCGGGGTAGGTCTTCAGCGGAACGCTGGGCACCGAGACCGAGCCCGGCGCAAGCTCATCCGGAGACGCCTCCGGGTCGTGAGGCCCGATCACTGTGACTTCGTGACCACACCGTCGCAATTCTTGATACAGGAAGCGTGTCTGGAACGCGGCGCCGTTGGCGTAGGGGATGCGGATGAAGTCACTGAGGATGCCGATGCGCAGAGGGCGGCCGTGGCGGGAGCTGAGCGCCGCGAACGGGCTTTCGCGGGGGCCTTCGACGCCACGCGCAAACCTCGAGAATCCTGAGCGAGGTGACGACTGCGTAGCGTCGTTCGCACCTCGAGCCTGCGCCGCCCCCAGCCGCAGGCCAGGGCCTCCGGAGGCGCCATGAAGGTCCTCGACGTGACCGAATTCTATTCCGAAAGGGGAGGCGGAGTTCGAAGCCATCTCTCACTCAAACAACACGAACTGTGCCAACGAGGGCATCAGCACGTTGTGGTGGCACCAGGGAGCACGGCGCGGGAGGAGTCGCCACTAGCACACCTTGTGGGACGTGCACGGGTGATCCGCGTGAAGGGCCCCGCGATGCCCTACGATCCCACGTACCACTTCCTGGTCCGGGTCGACAAAATACACGCAATTATCAAGGCCGAGCACCCGGACGTCCTCGAGATCCACTCCCCCTACGTGGCGGCTCTGGCGGCCCTGACCGCTCCGGCGTCGAGCTTCGGCGTCCGGACCTTCCAGTGGCACTCGGACTTCATCGACACCTACGCAGGGACGCTCCAGGCCCACCTGGAGGGCCGGCGGGGGGCTGCGCTGGCGGCCCTGGGCCTCGGCCCGGCGGGCCGGTCGCTGTGGGGGATGGTCCGGCTCATCGGCCGGCGCTGCCGGGCGACCCTGGTGGCCTCCCGGTGGCAGCGCGACAAGCTCCGGCGGCACGGGGTGCCGCGGGTGGTCCACGTGCCCTTCGGGGTCGAGAAGAGCGTCTTCGGCGCCGCCGTCCCCGACCCCGCCCTGCGGGCGGAGCTCCTTGGCGGGGCGGAGGGCGATCTGCTCGTCGGGGTCGGGCGGTTCGCGATCGAGAAGCGGTGGGACGTCCTGCTCGACGGCTTCTTCCGCTACCGGGCGTCAGGCGGGCGAGCGCGGCTCGTCTTGTGTGGCGATGGACCGGAGCGGGAGCGCTTGCGCGCGATGATCGGCGACCGCGACGACGTGACCCTGCGCGGCTTCGTGAAGGGCCGCGCCGAGCTCGCGCGCGTGCTCGCGAGCGCCGACGCCCTCGTGCACGCGTGCCCGTTCGAGACGTTCGGGCTCTCGATCGCCGAGGCGATCGCCGCCGGCCTGCCCGCCGTCTTGCCGGACGAAGGGGGCGCGGCCGAGATGGCGGACCCGCGCTACGCCGAGACCTACCGCGCCGGGGATCCCGACGCCCTCGCCCGCGCGATCACCGCCCTGCTCGGGCGCGACCGCGCGTCCTTGCGGGCCGAGGCGCGCGCCGCCGGCCAGGCGATGCCGTCGGTCGGCGACCAGTTCGCGAGCCAGATCGAGCTCTACCGGCGGCTCCTCGCGGGCGAGGTGATCGATGCATGATGCACGCGTCGCGGCGGACCGGCTGCGCGGCGGCCTCTACGGCTTGCTCGTCGGCGACGCGCTCGGGGTGCCGTACGAGTTCCACCCGCCGGGGGAGCTGCCGGCGGCGGCCGAGCTCGAGATGGATCCGCCGCCCGACTTCGCGCGCGCGCACCGCGGCACCCCGCCGGGCACGTTCTCCGACGACGGCGCGCAGGCCCTCGCCCTCCTCGCCTCGCTGCTCGACCGAGGCCGGCTCGACGTGGACGACTTCGGCGCGCGCCTCGTCGGCTGGTACGAGCGGGGCGACTACGCGGTCGACGGGCGCGTCTTCGACTGCGGCATCCAGACCCGGCGCGCGATCGAGCGCATGAAGGCGGGCGCCCCCGCGGCCTCGGCCGGCGGCGCTGGCGAGCGCGACAACGGCAACGGATCGCTCATGCGCGTCCTGCCCCTCGCCCTCTTCCACGACGGCGACGACGCGGCCCTCGTCCGCGACGCGATGGCCCAGTCCGGGCCCACCCACGCGCACCCGCGCTCGCGCGTCGCCTGCGCGCTCTACTGCCTGTGGGCGCGCCGCGAGCTCGCCGGCGATCCCCTCGCCTACGAGTCCGCCGCCGCCGCCCTCCCCGCCCTCCTCGACGGCGCGCTCGCCGAGGAGCTCGCCCGCCACGTGCTCGCCGACGGGCCGCCGCGCGGACGGGGCTCGGGCTACGTCGTCGATTGCCTGCATTCTGCACGCTTCGCCTGCGCCGCGGCGTCGTCGTACGAGGGCGTGGTCAAGGCGGCGATCGCCCTCGGCGACGACACCGACACCACCGCCTGCGTGGCCGGAGGCATCGCCGGCATCCGCTTCGGCGAGGTGAACATCCCCGAGCGCTTCCGGGCCGCGCTCCGCGGGCGGGAGATCGTCGACCCGCTCGCCGACCGCCTCGTCGCCCGCCGCGCGGGGTGATAAGAGGGCGGCCGTGCCGGTCCACGTCTCGCTCCACGACGTCTCTCCCGCGTTCGAGCCCGAGGTCGAGCGCATGCTCGAGCTCTGCCACGCCCGCGGCTCGCGGCCCGCGCTCCTCGTCGTCCCCGACTACCACGGGCGCGCGCCCCTCGGCGACGCCCCCGCCTTCGTCGACCGCCTGCGCGCGCTCGCGGCCTCGGGCCACGAGATCCTCCTCCACGGCTTCTTCCACCGCGCCGAGGCGAGCGATCCGTCGGGCGCGGCGACGCGGTTCTTCCGGCAACGCGTCGTCTCCGCCGGCGAGGCCGAGTTCGCGTCGCTCCCGGCGGAGGAGGCCGCCCGGCGCCTCGACGACGGCGCCCGCGTCCTCGCCGAGTGCGGGCTATCTCCTTCGGGATTCGTCCCCCCCGCGTGGTCGATGGGCCCGGGCGTGCTCGAGCTCCTCGGCGAGCGCGGCTACCGCTACACCGAGGACCACCTCTTCGTGTACGACCCGGCGTCGCGGCGCCGCCGCCCGAGCGTGGTGCTCAACTTCGCGAGCCGCTCGCCGGGGCGCCTCTTCTCGACGGTGGCCTACTGCCGCGTCGCCAAATACGCGCGCGTCGCGCTGCCGGCGCGGGTCGCGCTCCACCCGGGCGACATGCGCTTCAAGCTCCTCGTCGACGAGGCGCGCGACCTCGTGGGTTGGGCGTCGGGCGATCTCGCGCCGACCGGCGCCGCCCTCCTCTGACGCGCCGTCACCGGCACGCCGCCGGCCGCGCCCGGTAGATCGCGTGCCACTCCGGGCGGGGGGCGGTGCCGCCGCTCGCGGCGACGAGCCGCCTCGCCGCGCGCTCGGCCGCGGGGGCGACGGACTCGCGCACCCACGCCGAGCGCTCGAACAGCGGGAAGTCGACGAAGACGAGCTCCGCCGACACGCCCCACGCGGCCTCGTCCACCTCCCCCACCGGCCCGTCGACGACGAGGTAGGTGGGCCGCGACCGCGCGAGGTCGGCGATGCAGCCCGGGGCGTCGCGGCGGTCGATATCCCACTTGTGATGGGAGTAGTACGGGGGATCCTCGAAGCGCGTCCGGGTCTTGGTGACCACCATCGTCCCCGGCTCCGTGCCCCGGTAGAGGAAGCGGTGCGCCTGCGCCTGGGAGCGCCAGTTGAGCGGGTAGAACGCCAGGAAGATCATGGGGATGAGGCTCCCCGCCGCGAGCACCTTCCCGAGCGCGCCCAAGCGCGCGTCGAACAGCCGCGCGAGGGCGCGCGGGTAGCGAGGCCCCGGAGCGAAGGCCGGCGTGATCATCGCCACCGCGAGGATGACCGCCGGGAACACGAAGCGCTCCTCTTTGTGCGCCAGCACCGACTGCCCCACCACGAAGGCGCCGGTCATCCACGACAGGAGCTCGCGCGGGCGGCGCACCCAGTGGACGACGACGCCCAGCACCGCGATTGCCGCCGGCACCGCGCACACGTTCGCGACCGGCAGGTAGAGGAACGCGAAGAACGGCTCGCGCCCGAAGTCGTTCGACACGCCCTCGAACACGTTCACCTTCACGTACGTCCACGCCGGGAAGCAGACGTGGCCGTAGCCCCACGCGTCGGCGGCGGCGCCGGCGGCGAGCGCGAGCGCGCCCCCCGCGGCGACGAGCGCGAGCGCGCGCGCCCGCGCGCCGCCGAGGACCACGAGCCACGCGAGGGCCCCGCCCGACGCGAGCGCCGTCTGGTAGCGGACGTCGAACGCGAGCCCGAGGAGCGCGCCCAGCGCGACGAGCCTGGGCGCGGGCGATCGCTCGGCCCCGACGCCGTCCAGGATCTCGGCGGCGGCGAAGGCGAGCAGCGCCCCCGAGAGGTTCTCGGACGACGTGCGCGCGAAGAGGTACGGCAAGAACCCGGCGAGCGCCATGACCCACACGTGGGTCCGCGCGACCGAGGCGTCGGCGATCGAGCGCGCCGTCACGCCGAGCAGCCGGCGCGTGGCCGCGAGCGAGACGACCGCGTGCAGCGCCCTGAGGAGCGCGGCGACGGTGAAGGGATCGTCCACGCCCGCCGCCCGGCACGCGCGGGCGACGACCCACACGAGCGCGGGCTGGAGCCAGGGCCGCATCTGCCGGCCGAACTCCCACGGCATCTCCGCCCGCGGCGTCCAGCCGAGCTTGTAGCTCGCGAGCTCGAGGATCTGGAAGTGCTCGTCGGGGTGGAAGTAGCCGACGCTGAAAGCGCACGTGATCAGCGTGACCACGGCGAGGACGGAGAGCGCCCGCCGCGCTTCCAGCGCGAGCGGCGCTGCCGTCATCCCTCGGACTCGGTCGCCTTCGGCGCGGGCGCCGCGCCCTCGCCTTCACCCTCGTCGGCCTTCGGCTCCGGCTCCGGGGCGGGGGCCGCGGGCGCGCCGCCGCCTCCAGCCACCTTCTTGCGGAGCACGTGGAGGAGGCTCGGCACCACGAACAGCGCCGCGACGATGCACGCGATCTCGCCCGCCATCGCGAGCTTGCCGAACGACTGCAATGCTCCGAAATCGTTGAACAAAAGCGCGCCGTAGCCGACGGTGGTCGTGAAGCTGCAGAGCGCGACCGCGCCCGCGGTGCGTCTCACCGCGGTGGTGATGTCGCCCTTCAGGATGCGCGTCCGGTCGAAGACGTTGAACGGGTACTCGCAGCCGATGCCGAACGTGATCGGGAACGCGATGAAGTTGATGTAGTGGAGGCGCGCGTCGGCGATCGCGGCGCCGCCCACCGTGCAGATGACGCCCATGAGCAGGGCGCAGAGCACCACGAAGGCGCCGCGGGCGCTCGACGTCGCGAAGATGACGACGATGGTGACGGCGATGAACGACACCGCCGTCGCCAGCGGTCCGTCGCGGCGCATGCTGTTGATCATCTCGGCGTAGATCGTCGAGTGGTGGGCCGTCTGGACCACCGTGTTGTCGGGGAGCTTCACGTTGGTCGTGGTCGCGGCGATGCGCAGCGCGATGTGACCGTCGGAGAGCTTGAGGTCCTTGAACTTCACGTAGAGGAGCGTGCCGAGGCGCCCGTCGCGCTCCTGGAAGCGGCGCTGGAGGATCGGCGGCAGGTCGGTCGGCTGGAGCGCCTTCAGCGTCTCGGGGGGCCGCATCTCGCGGAGCTTTTGCTGCTCCCCCTCCGGCATGCGCTGGATCACGCCGTCGGTGAGCCGATCGCGGATGCTGTCGAGCACCACGAGCTTCTTCTTCTGCTCGGCCTCGGTGCCGGGCAGGAGATCCCACACCGTCGTGATCTTCTCGATGAGCTGGCCCTCGGGATCGCGCTTGTCGGCCTCGAGGATCGCCTGCTTGAGCGGATCGACCTGGGCGACGTTGTCGGCGAGGAGCTGGGCGCCGGCGATGTTCATCTTGCCGCCGAACACGTCGTCGGCCTTGATCGACCAGTAGCCGGGGCCCTCCTGGAGGTTCTGCCCCGACGTCTTCGACTGCGAGCCGAGGTTCGAGAAATTGTACTCCCAGGGATCGCGCAGGTAGTCGATCGAGCGGTACCCGAGGTAGCTCGTCGCCACGACCGCGAGGACGATGAACGGCCAGGGGGCGCGCTCGGTGACGGTGGCGATGGTGCGCATCGCCGGGCCGGTCGAGCCGTCTTTGCCGAGCGAGCGCGGCTCGATGCTGAAGAAGGGCACCTTCTTCAAGAACGGCACCTTGGCCTCGATGCGCTCGATGATGGCGACGAGCGCGGGGACGGCGGGGATGATGCTCAGCCACACGAGGAGCATCCCCACGAAGCCGATCGCGCCGAACTGGCTGAAGCCGCGGAAGCGGGTGACCGACAGCGAACCGTAGGCGATCGACGCCACGAGCGAGCCGACGAACTCGGCGCGGAACGCGTTCCACACCGCGCCGCGGCGCGCCTCGGTCGGCGACATCCCCCGCGCGCGGAACTCGCGGTAGCGCCCGAAGAGCACGATGGGATAGTTGATCCCGTTGCCGAGGATGATCGCGCCGAGGAAGAGGCCGGCGGTGTTCACGTAGCCGAAGGTCGCGGTCGCGAACGCGTAGGCGGTGCTCACGCCGAACGCCGCGGGCAGGCCCATGATGACGAGCGACCAGATGCTGCGGAAGTAGTAGACGACGCCGGCGAGGATGACGATCGTCGCGAGGAGGGTGGCCCACACCGCGTCGCTCGCCACGCTCTCCTTCTCGGCCTGGGCGTTGGGGATGTTGCCGGCGAGGCCCCACTTCATGTCCTTGTGGAAGCTCGCCGGCTTGAGCTCGCCCACCATCTTCTCGACCTGGTG
>JAEUKG010001155.1 GCA_016794325.1 Myxococcales bacterium
GAGGCCGGCGGCGAGCGCGGCGCCGAGCGGGAAGGCGCGGACGAGGCTCCACGAGGACACGGCCGCGTACCTTAGCGCGTCGCGCGCGCGGGGCCCAAGACTCGGCGTCCCTGCTCAGGCGCGCCCGTAGACGGGGATCGCCGCCCCCGAGACGTCGCGAGCGTCGGGCGACAAGAGCCACGCGATCACGCTGGCCGCGCTCTCGGTCGTGACCCACGTGGCGGGATCGACGTCCGGCATCGCCGCGCGGTTCGCGGGGGTGTCCATCGTGCTCGGCAAGATCGCGTTGAGTCGCACCCCGCGCGCGACGTTCTCTTGGGCCGCGACCTGCACCATCGCGACGACGGCGGCCTTCGACGCCGCGTAGGCCGCCGCTCCGGCGCTCGTCCACGGCCGCTCGACCGCCCGCGAGCCCACGACCGCGATCGCGCCGTGGCCCGCCGCGACCATCGGCGGCAGGAGCGCGGCGAGGGCGCGGCGCGCGGTGTCCACGTTCTGGACGCTCATCCGATCCCAGACGTCGTCTTCGGCCTCGTGGAGCGGCTTGCCGCCGGCCCAACCTCCGGCGACGAGGGCGGCCATCGTCGGAGCGCCCCCGAGCGCGGCCGCCACTCGCGGCAGCGCGGCCTGCCACGCCTCGCGCGTCGCGAAATCCCCGACCTCGACGTGCACCCGCGGCCCGAGCGCCGCGGCGATCTCTCGGGCGCGGGCCTCGCCGCGCGGGGTGTCGAAGATCGCGACGGCGTCGCCGCGCGCCGAAAGCTTCTTGGCTACCGCTGCTCCCAGCGCGCCGGCGCCGCCCGTCACGACCACGATCTCGCTCATGCGTCAGATGGTACACGCCTCTCGGGCGCGGACGAGCTCCTCGAGCAGGCGGAACCGCGCGACGCCTTCGGCGTCCATGGGGCGCTGGAGGGTGAGGACCGAGAGCGCGACGTCGAGCACGAGCGCGGGGCACCCGAGCGGGAGCAGCGCGGGGTCGATCTCCTCCGGCTCCGGCGGGCCGGCGAGCGCGCTCTGAACGTCGGCGGGCCCGATGTCGAGCGCGCGGGCGAGATCGAGGAGCACCTCGGTCTCGCGCGGCACGAGGCAGAGATCGCTCCACGCGAACGACCGCGCGAGCGCGAAGAGCGCGCGCCGCTCGCGGCGCGTGAGGGTGATCGCGCGCAGCCGCATCCCGAGGGCCGAGGTCTCGGGCGCGTCCGGCTCGTCGACGATCGCCGGTCGCCGCAGGAGCGGCCGCGGCCCGGTCTGCGGCGGCGCTGGGGCGAGGCGCACGCGCCGCATCGGCGTCGTGGAGGCGGCGTCGGAGGCGGCGGGGCAATGAGCGGTAGACAACGTGACTCGCGTGGCATCCATCATGGTTCGACCTCGTGACCACCGAGAGAGCACCGTCCATGCCGAGCGCGAGCGCGGGTCGTTTCGGGAGTTTGCGGGATCGCCCGAGTGGCCCGGCCACTTCCGGGGTGTCCTGGGCCACCCGGAGCGCGACGCGATGGCGAGCGCTCTTTACGCCCGAGCGCGCCGGCCCTACCTGAGAGGGCGATGTGCCTCGTGTTGTTCGCGGTGGATCCGCACCCGGACGTGCCGCTCGTGCTCCTCGCCAACCGCGACGAGGTGTACGCGCGTCCGACGGCGCGAGCGGGCCGCTGGGCCGACGCGCCGCGCGTGCTCGCGGGGCGCGACCTCGACAAGGGGGGCACCTGGGTCGGCGTCGCTCCCAACGGTCGCTTCGCGGCCGTGACCAACGTGCGGCACCCGTCGGCGCGCCGCGACGGCGCCTCGCGGGGTGCGCTGGTCGCGGACTACCTCCGCGGCTCGTCGACGCCCGAGCGCTTCGCGAGGGAGCTCGATCGCGATCGCTACCCGGCCTTCAACCTGCTCCTGCGCGACGAGAGCGGCGTCTACTACGCGACGGAGGCGGGGCGCTTCGAGCGCGTGGGCCCTGGCGTGCACGGGCTCTCCAACGCGCGCCTCGACGACCCGTGGCCCAAGGTCACGCGCGGGACGGCGCGGCTCTCGGCGCTGACGGCGCGGCTCCCCGACGCGCTCGACGAGGAAGCGGCCTTCGGTCTCCTCGGCGACCGGCGAGGCGCGCCGGACG
>JAEUKG010001196.1 GCA_016794325.1 Myxococcales bacterium
CCGCCGGCCACGGCATCGCGATGCAGGTGCGGCGCCTCCTCGTGGTGGAGCGGCGGTCGCTGGCCGGGATCCTGAGCGGCTACGACCTCGCCCGCACGCTCGCCTGAGGCGTCACCCGCCGCGCTCCGCGTCCTTCCGCTCCGCGGACGGCGCGGACTCCGCTCGCTCCGCGGGGGAAGGCGCGGCCACGGCCTTCTGCGCGAGCACGGCGCGCGCGCGCACCACGTCGAGCTCGCCCTCCCACTTCGCGACGACGAGGGTCGCGACCGCGTTGCCGACCATGTTGGTGAGGGCGCGCGCCTCGGACATGAAGCGATCGATGCCGACGAGCAGGGTGAGGCCGCTCGTGGGGATGGCGCCGGTGGACGACAGCGTGGCCGCGAGGGTGACGAAGCCGCCGCCCGTGACCGCGGCCGCGCCCTTCGACGTCAGGAGCAGGACGATCAGGAGGAGCACCTCGTCGCGGAACGTGAGCGGGACGTCGAGCGCCTGGCCGACGAAGACCGCCGCCATCGTGAGGTAGATGCTCGTGCCGTCGAGGTTGAAGGAGTACCCGGTGGGGATCACGAGCCGGACCACGCTGCGCCCGCAGCCGAGGTGCTCGAGTTTGTCCATCATCCGCGGCAGCACCGACTCGGACGACGACGTGCCGAGCACGACCACGAGCTCCTCGCGCAAGTAGCGGAGGAGCTTGAAGATGGAGATGCCGAGCAGGGCGCACACGCCGCCGAGGACCACGAAGACGAAGATGAGCGAGGTCGCGTAGAACGCGGCCATCAGCTTGGCGAGGCTGCCGAGCGTGCCGAGCCCGTATTTCCCCACGGTGAAGGCCATGGCGCCGAAGGCGCCGATCGGGGCGACGCGCATCACCATCGCGACGATGCCGAACATCGTCTGCGCGCCGAGGTCGAGGAGGCCGACCAGCCGCTCGCTCTTGTCGCCCATCCTCGCGAGCGCGAAGCCGACCAGCACCGCCAGCAGGAGCACCTGGAGGATCTCGCCGTGCGCGAACGCCCCCACGAAGCTGTCGGGCACGACGTCGGTGAAGTGCTCGACGATGCCCTTGGGCTTCGCCCCTCCCGTCACCTTCTCGAGCGCGGTCGGGTCGAGCTTGGACGCGTCGGCGTGGATGCCGACGCCGGGCTTCACCAGGTGCACGACCCCGAGCCCGATGAGGAGGGCGATCGTGGTCATGACCTCGAAGTAGACGAGCGCCTTGACCCCGACGCGCCCCACCTTCTTCATGTCGCGCATGTGGGCGATGCCGAGCGACACCGTCGTGAAGACGATGGGCGCGATCAGCATCTTGATGAGCTTGACGAAGACCTCGCCGAGCGGCTTGAGCGCGACGCCCCACTCGGGCTTCAGCCAACCGACGAGCGCGCCCGCGGCGACCGCCGCCAGCACCTGGAGGTAGAGGCTCGATTTCTTCGGGCGCGCGTGCTGCGAGCCCCCCGCGGCGTGATCCATCTACATGTATCCCTGGGCGCGCTCCCACAGGCGCTCGGCGCCGGCCCGCGCGCGAGCCATGAGCTCCTTCTCGTCGATCTTCGTCAGGCGGTGCCCGCGGACCACGAGGTCGCCGCCCACGAGCAGGTCGCGCACGTGCGACGCGCGCCAGCCGAAGGCGAGGTGGGCCTGCAGGTTCGACGGGGTCACCGGAGTCGGCGGATCGTAGTCGAGCACGACGAGGTCGGCGCGGCGACCGACGGCGACCCGCGGCAAGCCCTCGGGGTCGCCGAAGAGCTCCGCCGCGAGCGTCTGCGAGAACGCGACCCGCCGGGTGAGCTCACGGTCGAGCCCGTCGCGCGCCTCGCCGTGGCGCAAC
>JAEUKG010001198.1 GCA_016794325.1 Myxococcales bacterium
CCGGCGGCGTCGAGGATGTCCTCCACCCGGGTCTTGGCGAAGCCGAGCTTGGTGAACACCCCGGCGGCGGCGGCGAGGACGCCCCCCTGGGCGAGGCGTCGGGCCATCGGTGACGATGCGGCGCGGATCGACATGAAGACGCCATGTTCCTACGGGGCCCCCGGGAGATGTCAACTCGAGCGCCGAAGTCCCTGGCGCGAAGGTATACACGGTGTATACTATCCACATGAACGGCGCAAGGGCGGAGGGCTACTGGTCGCGGCTCGGCCGGATGGCGGGCGTCCGAGGGGGCGGGCGCCTTTACGAGCGCGCGCACTACCTGGTCGCCGACATGCCGGTCGACCCGCGGGCCGCGCGGCGGTGGCTCCCGCGCTCGCTCACCCTCGCGGCCCCCGCCCGCGCCACGCTGTTCCTCGCGTGGTTCCCGTGGACGTCGTTCGGCTCCGCGTACCGCGAGGCCGGGCTCTTCCTCCACGTGCGTCACCTCGGGGTGGAGGCCGTCTGCTCGCCGTGGATGATCGTCGACGACGACGTCGCCCTCGTCACCGGCCGGGAGCTCCTCGGTTATCCCAAGAAGCTCGGCGCGATCGAGCTCGAGATCGACGGCGACTCCGTCGCCGGGCGCGCGAGCCGGCGCGGGGCGGAGCTCTTCACCATGCGCGGGCGCCTCTCGGGGGAGGTCGCCGATCCGCCGCCGATCCTCGGGCGCCCGCACCGGAACGTCCGGGGCGCGATGGGCGCGGCGATCCCGAAGCTCCTCGCCTTCACCCCTCGGGAGGAGGTGGTGTCGGTGCGGCGCGCCGAGCTCGAGGTCACCGTCCGAGGCAGCGAGCGCGACCCGCTCCACGAGCTCGGCCTCGGCCCCGTGTCGGAGGCGCGCCTCCACGTCGTCCACCTGAGCGCGGGCGCACCGCCGGTGCCGATCGGAGCCGTCTCACCCCTCTGGTACGCGCGCCAGTGGCTCCTGCGCGCCCACTGACTCGGCACGGACGGAATCGACGAGGCGCCGCCGGCGCCACCGCGCGAGCGGAGAAGGAGTGGTTCAGCGATGTTTCGTACGCGACAGAGGAAGGTTGGCCGCGCGGTCGTCACCGGCGCGGCCTCGGGGATCGGCCGCGCCACCGCCGTCGAGCTCGCGCGGCGCGGGGCGGACGTCGTCCTCGTCGACGTCGACGGCGCCGGGGCCCGGGCCGCGGCCGCGGACGCGCGCCGCCACGGGGTAGACGCCGTGGCGCACGTCGTCGACGTCGCCGACGGGCGCGCGATCGAGGCGTTCGCGAGCGAGGTCCTCGCCGGTGGCCCGGTGGATCTCCTCGTGAACAACGCCGGCGTCTGCGTCGTCGCGCCCTTCGTCGCCACGACGAGCGCCGACTGGGAGTGGGTCCTCGGGGTGAACCTCCGGGGCGCGATCGCGCTCACGCGCGCGCTCCTCCCGTCGATGCTCGAGCGGAGGAGCGGGCACGTCGCCTTCGTCGCGTCGCTGGCGGGGCTCGTCGGCGCGCCGGCGATGGTCGCGTACGCCACCACGAAATTCGGGGTCGTGGGCTTCGCCGAGGCGCTGCGGGTGGAGCTCGCGACGTCCGGCGTCGGGGTCACCACCGTGTGCCCCGGCTACGTGAGGACGGGGCTCCACGCGAGCACGCGCTACGGCAACGATCGCTTCGCCCGCTTCCTCGACGCGCCGCCGCGCTGGTACGGGATGACGCCGGAGCGGGTGGCGACGGAGCTCCTCGACGCGGCGTCGCGCGGGGGGGGCGTCGTCGCCCTCGGGCCCGAGAAGCTCGGCTGGTGGCTCAAGCGGCTCGCCCCCGAGGCCGCGTTCCACGTCGCGCGGTGGGTGGGCGGCCGGGTGGGGGTAGACGCGGCGTCTACCGCGGGCGCGCCGCCACGGGCCCCGCGCCCCGGTCGGGCGGCCGCGGCGCCGCCGCCCCACTGACGATCACTCGGA
>JAEUKG010001226.1 GCA_016794325.1 Myxococcales bacterium
ACGGCGGCGGGTGCCTGCCCACCTTCGACGCCGAGGGGCGCCTCGTGGCGATGGACATCGGCGATCCGGGCGCGCCCCTCGGCGCCCTGCGCGAGCTCCTCGGGCGCGGCCACGCCCTCGAGGCGGTGCTCCCGGTGTTCACCGAGAACGTCGCGCGCCTCCTCCGCCTCGGCCAGAAGGGCCGCGTCGCGCCCGGCGCCGACGCCGACCTCGTCGTGCTCGACGCCGCTCACCGCGCGCGCGACGTCATGGCGCGCGGCCGATTCGTCGTTCGTGGGGGGGCCGCCGTGGTGCACGGAACGTTCGAGACCCCCTCGGAGAGATCATCGTCATGAGCCCTGCCAAGGTCGACGCCGACAAGAAGCGCGGATACATCGTCCCCATCGGGGGCGCCGAAGACAAAGAAGGCACCACCGAGATCCTCAAGCGCTTCATGGAGGTGTCGGGGGGCAAGGGGACGCGCATCGTCATCATCCCCACCGCGTCCAAGCTCGACGACACCGGTCGCCGCTACGAGAAGATCTTCCGCAAGCTCGGCGCCGACGAGGCCCGCTCCATCCCGTTCGAGTCGCGCGACGACGCGAGCAAGGAGGAGTGGCTCGAGTACATCGACAAGGCCCACGGCATCTTCGTCACCGGCGGCAACCAGCTCCGCCTCACCACGATCCTCGGCGGCACGCCCGTCGCGCGCGCGATCCGCCGCGCCAACGCCCGCGGCGTCGCGGTGGGCGGCACGAGCGCCGGCGCCGCCATCCTCAGCGAGCACATGATCGCCTACGGCGCCGAGGGCGCGACCCCGCACGCGGGCGCGGTGGCGCTCGTGCCCGGCTGGGGGCTCACCAACCGCATCATGATCGACCAGCACTTCCGGCAGCGCGACCGCCTCGGGCGCTTGCTCACCGCGCTCGCCTACAACCCGTTCGCGGTCGGGGTCGGCCTCGACGAGGACACCGCCGCCTTCATCGATCCCCACCGCAAGCTCACCGTCGTCGGCACCGGCGCGATCACCATCTTCGACGCGTCCGAGCTCCAGCACTCCTCGATCGCGGAGGCCAAGGAGGGCAAGCCGGTGTGCATGACCAACGTCCGCCTGCACGTGCTCACCGCGGGCGGGACCTTCGACCTCGAGACCCGGCGCGCGACCGCGCCCGCAGAGTGACCAAGGAGACGACGACGATGGAGCTCCTCGAACGGCGCACCTACCGCGGTCCCAGCCTCTACGCACACTTCCCCGTGATGCGCCTCACCGTCGACCTCGGCGTGCTCGAGGCGTGGCCGAGCGCGAAGATCCCCGGGTTCGTCGACGGCCTCGTCGCGGCGTTGCCCTCGCTCCGGGCCCACAAGTGCTCGGTCGGGGTGGAGGGCGGCTTCATCCAGCGCCTCACCGAGGACGGCGGCACCTGGCTCGGCCACGTGCTCGAGCACGTCGCCATCGAGCTCCAGCAGCTCACCGGCGCGAGCGTCGTCTTCGGGAAGACGCGCGGCGAGGGCGCGCCCGGGCGCTACCACGTGGTGTTCGAGTACGAGGAGGAGCGCGTCGGCGACGCCGCCGCCGACCTCGCGATCAAGCTGATCCACCACCTCCTCCCCGCCGATCTCGCGCCCAAGGCGGCGCCGGGCGACGAGCCGGCCGCGCCGTTCGACTTCCGAAAGGAGCTCGTCGAGCTCATCGACTTCGCGCAGCGGCGGCAGCTCGGGCCGTCGACCGGCTCGCTCGTGCGCGCCGCCGAGGCCCGCGACATCCCCTGGATGCGCCTGAACGACTACAGCCTCGTGCAGTTCGGCCACGGCAAATACCAGAAGCGCATCGAGGCCACGGTCACCTCCGAGACGCGGCACATCGCGGTCTCGATCGCGAGCGACAAGGAGGAGACCAACCGCACCCTCGGCGACCTCGGCCTCCCGGTGCCGCGGCAGCGCCTCGTGCGCTCGGCCGACTCCGCGGTGAGCGCCGCCGGTCGCCTCGGCTATCCCGTCGTGGTCAAGCCGCTCGACGCCAACCACGGCCGCGGCGTGTCGCTCGACCTCAAGACCGACGACGAGGTGCGCGCCGCGTTCGAGAAGGCGCGCGAGCACGCCCGCAGCGTCGTCGTCGAGAAGTACCTCGCCGGCTTCGATCACCGCATGCTCGTGGTCGGCGGCGAGCTCGTCGCCGTCGCCAAGCGCGTCCCCGGGCACGTCGTCGGCGACGGCGCGCACACCGTGGCCCAGCTCGTGGACCTCGTGAACGCCGATCCGCGCCGCGGGATCGGCCACGAGAAGGTGCTCACCCGCATCGAGCTCGACGCCCAGGCCGAGCGGCTCATGGCCAAGAAGGGCTACACCAGGGAGACCGTCCTCGCGAAGGACGAGGTGCTGTTCCTCCGCGGCACCGGCAACCTCTCGACCGGCGGCACCGCGATCGACCTCACCGACGTCGTCCACCCCGACAATCGCGACATGGCGGTGCGCGCCGCGAAGGCGATCGGCCTCGACGTGTGCGGCGTCGACTTCATCACCCCCGACATCTCGCAGAGCTACCGCGAGGTCGGCGGCGGCATCTGCGAGGTCAACGCGGCCCCGGGCTTCCGCATGCACGTCGCGCCCACCGAGGGCAAGCCGCGCGACGTCGCCGGGCCCGTGATCGACATGCTCTTCCCC
This sequence comes from Myxococcales bacterium, assembly GCA_016794325.1. Lineage (GTDB taxonomy): Bacteria > Myxococcota_A > Polyangia > Polyangiales > Polyangiaceae > SXNL01. Next base: position 2,641 of record JAEUKG010001226.1, read on the forward strand.
AAGGGCGCGCCGTCGCGGATCCCGATCGCCGCCGTCACCGGCACCAACGGCAAGACCACCACCTCGCGCATGCTCGCCCACATCCAGAAGATGAACGGGCACACGGTGGGGCTCGCCACGACCGACGGCGTGTACATCGACGGCGAGCGCACCGTCGTCGGCGACATGACCGGCCCCCAGTCGGCCCAGATCGTCCTCCGCGATCCGTCGGTGGACCTCGCGGTGCTCGAGACCGCGCGCGGCGGCCTCCTCCGCGCGGGCATGGGCTACCGGAGCTGCGACGTCGGAGCGGTGCTCAACGTCTCGGCGGACCACCTCGGGCTCCAGGGCGTCGACACCCTCGACCAGCTCGCCGAGGTGAAGCGCATCGTCATCGAGGTCGCGCGCGAGTGCGCGGTGCTCAACGCCGACGACATGCTGTGCCTGCGCATGGCCGACCACACCAAGGCCGCGCGCATCGCCTACGTGACGATGAACCCGCGCCACGAGCTCGTGCGCAAGCACATCCGCGCGGGCGGCCTCGCCGCCGTGCTCGAGGAGGGGATCAACGGCCACATGATCACCCTCTACGACAAGGGCGCGCACCTGCCGCTGCTGTGGACCCACCTCATCCCCGCCACCATCGAGGGCAAGGCGATGCACAACGTGCAGAACGCCATGTTCGCGAGCGTGATGGCCCACGCGATGGGGGTGAAGACCGAGAACATCCGCCAGGGCCTGCGCACCTTCGACACCTCGTATTTCCAGGTGCCGGGGCGCACCAACGTCTACGACGAGCTGCCGTTCAAGGTCGTGCTCGACTACGGCCACAACCCGGCCGCGGTCCAGGCGATGACCGACTTCGTGAGCCGGCTCGAGACCTCGGGGCGCCGCACCTGCGTCGTCTCCGCCCCCGGCGACCGCCGCGACGAGGACATCCGGGCGATCGCCCGCGTCGTCGGTCGCGCGTTCGACCGGCTGATCCTCCGGCGCGACGACGACCTGCGCGGGCGCGGCCCCGACGAGGTCCCGCGGATGATGGAGAAGGAGCTCCTCGCGAGCGGCTTCCCCGCCGAGCGCCTCGAGGTCATCCCCGACGAGCAGACCGCCATCGACACCGCCCTCCGCTCGGCCAAGCGCGGCGACGTCCTCCTCGTGTTCGCCGACAAGATCTCGCGGAGCTGGAAGCAGGTCATCTACTTCAAGCCCGAGCACGACGACAAAGCCCCCTCGGCCCCGCCGCCCGCGGCCGCGAGCGCGCCCCTGCCCCCGGCCCTCGCCTCCTCCGGCGACCTCGCGTCCGATCTCGGCGGCGCCCAGGTGATCCAGGACGAGCGCGGGGTGCGCATCGCCCGCGATCAGGACGACTGATCCCTTGAAGCTCGTCGACGCGCGACGCCTGATGGGCCCGAGCCACCTCGGGCGAGCGCCGCTCGTGGTGGTGGAGCTCGAGCTCGCGCCCGCCGAGGGCGAGGCCGCCGAGCGCGCCTACCTGGCCGAGCTCGCGACGATCCGCGCCGCGTGCGGCTTCGCCCCCGAGGTGTCCCTCGTCCGCCGGCCCCACGCGGGCGGCGTGGTGCTCGGCTACGAGGCGCCCATCGACGTCATGCTCGCGTGCACCGAGATGAGCGAGCACGCGGCGCTGTCGGCGGCCGAGATCCTCGCGGGCCGCGCGCCGCTCCCCATGGGCGAGCGGCTCGAGCTCGTGCGAACGATCCTCCAGGAGCAAGCGAGCCCCCGGCTCCTCGCCATCGCCGCCGAGGCCGCGCGGCGCGGCCTCCCCTTCTCGTGGGACGACCAGGTCGTGCTCGTCGGCCTCGGCCGCCGCGGCTACTCGGCGCCGCGGGGCGCCCTCCCCGCCCCCGAGGACGTCCCCTGGGGCTCGCTCGGAGCTATTCCTGTCGTGATGATCACGGGCACGAACGGCAAGACCACGTCGTCGCGCCTCGTCGCGAGGATGGCGAGCGAGGCCGGCCTCGTCGTGGGCGCGACGTCGAGCGACGGCATCACCGTCGGCGGCGCCACGCTCGAGGAGGGCGACTGGACGGGCCCGGTCGCGGCCCGCACCGTGCTCTGCCGGACCGACGTCGAGCTCGCGGTGCTCGAGACCGCCCGCGGGGGCATCCTCCGGCGCGGGCTGGCGATCGCGTCGTGCGACGTCGCGCTGCTCACCAACGTGTCCGACGACCACATGGGCGGCTACGGCATCCACGACCTCGCGGCGATGACCGAGGTGAAGGCCGTCGTCGCGCGCGCGGTTCCGGCGGAGGGCACCGTGGTCTTGAACGCCCACGACCCGAAGCTCGTCGCGCTCGCGGAGACGCTCGCGGCGCGCGTCACCCTCTTCGCGGACCTCGACCGCGGCGACGACGCCGCCCGCGACGTGGTCGCCCGCCACCGCGCCGCCGGGGGCGAGACCGTGACCGCGGAGGCGGGCGCGATCGTGGTCGACGAGCCCACGGCCGCGGGGCGCGCCCGCGTCGTCCTCGCGCGCGTCGAGGACGCGCCGCTGACCTTCGGGGGCGCGGCCCGGTACAACGTCGAGAACGTCCTGGGCGCGGTCGGCGCCGCCCGCGCCCTCGGGCTGCCCGACGAGGCGATCACGCGCGCGATCGTCGGCTTCGGCGCCGGCGACAACCCCCGCCGCGGCGAGCTCGCCCTGCGCGGCGGCGTGCGCGTGCTCCTCGACTTCGGGCACAACCCGGAGGGGGTGAAGGCGGTGATGTCGCTCGCCCGCGCGCTCCTCGCTGCGCGCCCGGGCAGGCTCTTCGTCGTCCTCGGCAGCGCCGGCGACCGGACCGACCACGAGCTCGACGAGATGACGCGCATCGTCTGCGAGCACGGCCCCGCGCGCGTCGTCGCCCGCGAGCTCGAGGGCTACCTCCGCGGGCGCGCCCCCGGCGAGACGCCGGAGGTGTTCCGCGCGGCGTGCCTCCGCCACGGCCTGCCGGCGGGCGCGTTCGACGTCGCGACGTCGGAGGTCGACGCGCTCGGCCGCGCGTTCGCGGTGGCCGCGCCGGGCGACCTCGTGGTCGTGCTCGTGCACCTCGAGGCCGAGGCCGTCCGCGCGTTCTTGTCGGCGCCGCCGGGCGCGTGACGCCGGTCAGCGGCAGGTGAGGAAGCGATCGGGGGTGAACGCCGCCCCGTAGTGGTTCGTGTCGGTGCTGATGATGGTCACCGCGCCGGGGCCCTTGAGCCGCACCATCGCCGCGTCGAGGCGCGCCTTGTCGCGGAGGTCGTCGGCCTCGTACACGTGGAACGGGGCGATGAACGCGGCGTCGGCCGGCGTCGGCGCGACGCTCGCGCGGAGGCCGTCGAT
>JAEUKG010001247.1 GCA_016794325.1 Myxococcales bacterium
CGGAGGCGACCGCGATCGAAGCGCACGGCGACGTGGTGCCGCGCGCGTTCGACGAGCCCGTCCCCGATCTGCCCGACGACGACGTGAGCAACATGCCGACGCCGATCCCTCCGTCGGGCGACCTGCCGGCGCCGGACGAGGGCGGCGACGTCGCCGAGCGCACGTTCGCGCAGCCGGCGACCGGCTTCCCCGATCTCGCGGCCTCCTTGCCCCTCGAAGCGCAGCCCCGAGCCGAGCTGCCGACGCCGCCGCCGCCGAGCGACGACGAGCGCGAGGACGGGACCATCGTGAGCTTGCCCCCCGCCGCGCCCCCGCCCGAGCAAGCGACGCTCGAGCCGGCGCCGTCGACCGATCCCGAGGCGGGCGCGCCGAACGCCGAGGACCTCGAGCGCTTCCTCGGCGAGGTCGAGGGCCTGTCCGACTTGCCGGACGACGCGCGCGCCGAGTTCGCCCGCGCCGCGAGGGTGCACGTGCTCGCCATCGAGGAGGAGGTCGGGCAGTTCGCCCTCGCGCTCGTCCTCGGCGGCGACCTCGACGTCGCGGCGACGATGGTGGACGCGCCCGCGGCTCGCATCGGCCGCGGCGTCCCGCTGCGTTCGCGCGGCACCACCGAGGAGGGCGTGCCGATGCGCCTCATCGCCGCGAGCGAGGGCGCGATCGTGGCGACCTGGAACGACGCCGAGGTCGAGGCGGCGTTCAAGTCGTGCCCGTGGGTCGAGGAGGATCTGCGCTCCGCGAGCGATCGCGTGCAGACCCTCGTCGGCGTGACGATCGGACCGTTCGGCGAGCGCCTCGACACGAACCTGCGCGATCAGGTCGCGAGCAAGCTCGAGGTGAAGAGCCTCGCCCCCGGGGAGGTCATCGTCGAAGCGGGGAGACCGGTCCCCGGTCTCCTCATCGTCGGCGTCGGCGAGGTGGAGCTCGTGCGCGACGGCGCGGTGGTCCAGACGTTGGGCTCGGGGGAGTTCCTCTTCCCCGACGCGATCCTCGGCGCGGGCGCGGCTCCGGCGGAGGCGCGCGCGGGCAAGGGCGGCGTCCTCGTGATGTTCGGCAACCGGATGGTGGCGCAGGAGCTCCTCGTGACCTGCCCTCCGCTGCTCGAGGTCTTCGCGGGGATGTGACCGCGGCGCGCCGGGTCAGGGCCGGCCCGCGACCTCCCACTTGAGCTCCTGGTTGCCCTCGGCGCCCGCGAAGCGCAGGCCGAACCACTTGGCGTTGTCGGCGATCGTGGGGCGGCCGTCGGTCCCCACGCGCGGGAACGAGATGCGGAAGAGCTGACGGAACGGCGTCGAATACGGGAAGTAGGTGCGCTCGAGCGGCCCCGGCTTCGTGATCGCCTCGATGCTCGCGGGCGCGGTCTCGCTGCCTTGGTCGTCGATGAGGCGCACGATCCACGCGCTGTTCGGCTTGGAGAGATCGGTCGCCCGACGGTGGGCGGCGCCGTAGAGCGCGACGTAGAAGCGGTGCGTCTCCTTCGTCTCGGCGAGCGTCTTGTCGAGCAACGTCCGGCGCTGCTCGACGGTGAGGCGGTAGTCTTGCGCGTAACGGACGACGTAGGCCCAGCGGAAGTCCCACGACTCGAACGTCGCGGTGACGGTGAGCAGGTCGTCGAGCTCCGCGAGCGCGATGAGCTGAGCGGTGCGCGTCCACCGCTTGAGCACCGCGGGGTAGTCCTGCGCGGTGTACTCCCGGGGCCCGGCGCCGAGCGAGACCCGCGGCTCGGCGCAGCCGGCGACGCCGAGCAAGGAGAGCGAAAGGAGGGCGAGGACCCGCCGCATCGGGGGGAAGAATCGCGCCAGTTCCGACGAAAAAGCAAGTGTGCGTACGGCGCGTCGCATGGCGGCCATGTCCTGGCTCGCAACGGTTTGCGTGGTCGTGGGGGGGGGGGGCGGGGGGGGGGGGGGGGGGTGGGGCGGGGCCACGACCCCCACCCCCGCGCGAGGTGTGCGGGGGAGCCGCCGCCGC
>JAEUKG010001275.1 GCA_016794325.1 Myxococcales bacterium
CGGGCTCGAGCTCGGCGCTCGCGTCCGCAAGACGGCCGAGCTCGTGGGCGCCCGGGTCGGAACGCAGCTCAGCGCCGGCGTCGGCGTCGGCGCCGACATCCTCGACCGCGAGCGCCTCGCGGTGATGGCCGAGGCGCGCGCGCTCCCGAGCTTCGTCGAGCAAGCGGACGCGACCCAGAGCGCGTTCGGCCTCTCGAGCAAGCTGAACGGCAAGCACATCACGCCCGCGGAGTGGTCGATCGGCGTGCGGAGCGCGCCGTTTCTGGCCGGGGACGTGAGCTTCCTCGCCGCCGGCGGCGGCCCCATCCCCATCGGCGATTCGGCGATCACGACGCCCCGGTTCCGCTTCACGCTCGGCATCGTGTACGCCCCCCTCGGGCGCGACTCCGACAAAGACGGAGTGCTCGACAAGACGGACAAGTGCCCCGACGTCCCCGCGGGGCCGAACAGCTATCCGCCCAGGGATGGTTGCCACCACGACGCGCCGCCCGCCGACGCGCCGGTGGACGTGTCGGCCCCGGTGCGCGGGGGGGCGAAGTGAAGGCAGTGACCGAGCGGGCGCGGCACCTGGTGCTGCGCCTCGACGGCGTCGCGCTGCCCGACGCGTTGCTGGGGGCGCTCCGCGACGAGGTCGTGACCGCGGGGTGGCTCCGCGGCAGCGGCGTGCTCGACGACGTCGAGATCCGCACGGCCTCCGGGCGCCCGCGAGCGCTCTCCGGCGCCGTCCACGCGGTGATGCTCGAGGGCTCGGTCGGGCTCGCCCGGGGCGACGTCTCGTGCGGGCTCCGCGCCGTCCTGGCCCGCGAGACCGACACCGGGATCGAGACGGTCGCGGGCGAGATCGTGCGCGCGCGCGCCCGGTTCGTCGAGGTCGTCGTGTCCGCGTTCGACGATCTCGCCGCGACTCGCGTGACCGACGAGGCGACCGGGGTGACGACGCTCGCGCCCGACCCCTCGACCGTCCGCGCCCCGAGCCCGGTCGCCGCGCCGGCGCCCGCCGAGGCCCGGCCAGCGCCGGTGGAGGCCGCACCCCGCCCAGCCCCGCCGCAGGCCGCGGCCTCGTCGCCGCAGCTCCAGCCCTCGCAGCTCCCGCCGAAGCCGGTCCGGCCGAAGTCGAACGACGAGGAGGTCGCGTACCCCGACGCGGGCGACGTCGTCGAGCACTTCCACTTCGGGACGTGCGAGGTCGTGAAGAGCGACGGAGACCGGCTGCACCTGCGCGATCCCCGTGAGGGGCGGATCAAGGAGATCGCGCTCGAGAAGCTGAAGGTGACCCCTCTGCCTTCCGACGAAGGCGCGCCGCGCCGATTCAAGCTCGACCGCAAGCTGTAGGCTCGGTTCGGCCTCCGGCCCGCCGCTCAGCGCTTGCGGAGGAACACCACGCTCGTGCCGAGGTGGCCGAGGCGCCGCGCCTCCAGGCAGGCCTCGGAGCCGGGCTCGACGATGCGGCAATCCATGGGTCGATTCGGATAGATGCGGCACGGGTAGGCGCCGGGGACGCGGGTGTCGAGCCCGGCGCAACGCTCCCCGTCGTTCTTCATGAAGCGGAACCCTGGCGGTCGGGGATCGAGATCGGTGTATTCCGCAAGGAGCTCGGGGCTCATCCTCGCGTCGTCGTCGACCAGGAAATGGACCGTCCGCGGACCGTGGTGGCAGCAGCGCCCGCAGGCGACGCAGTCGCCGCCCTCCGGATCGGGCTCCCCCCCAACCGGCGCGAGGGGCATCAGGCGCCCCCGAGCGGCCACGAGCGAGACGCGAGGCGCGGCCCGAGCCGCCAGAAGCGGTGCCGGACCTCGCCGATCGACGGGCGGAGGCGGGGATCGCGACGGAGCATGTGGAAGAAGAGCTCGCCGAGCTCGGTGTCGCCGAGCTTCTTCGAGAACTCGGCGAGCGCCGGGGGCCAGCCGTCGTGGCCGAGGTGCGCCGAGACCTGGGCCATCTCGTTCGGCCCGTCGAACATGACCCTCCCCGTCAGCGCCTCGAACATGACGCACGCGAGCGCGTAGACGTCGGCCGGCTGCGGCGACGGTGAGCTCAGGTCTTCCGGGCCCGCGCCCCAGACCTCGGGCGCGCCGTAGGGGCCGGTGCCGCACCCCGGGCGCACGTGGCGGCCGGCGAGCCCGAAATCCACGAGCACCGGCTCGTCCGAGTCGCGGCGCAAGACGACGTTGGACGGCTTGACGTCGAGGTGCCCGACCCCGACGCCGTGCATCGCCGCGAGCCCGTCGACCACGCCCACGAGGACGTCGATCACGCGGGAGGTCGCCATCGAGCCGGTCTCGAGGAGGTGCTCGAGGGTGCTGCCCTCGACGAGCTCCATCACCAGGATCGGCTTCGGCTTCGCCGCGGTGTCGAAGCTCACGAACCGCGCGAGGTTCGGGTGCGGCGGGAGGTTCATGAGGGCCGAGGCCTCCTGACGGAACATCTGGAGGAACTCGGACTCCGAGAGGCTCGCGGCCGCGGTCGCCGAGTAGTCGGGCACCTTCAGCGCGAAGCGCTCGGCGGCGGTGTCGTGGCGCTCCTCGCTGCGGACGACCACGAAGACCGTGCCCGATCCGCCGACCCCGAGGGGCCGTTGCACGTAGAAGCCCCCGAGGGTGCGCCGCGCGGGCAGCCAAGCCGGAAGCTGCTCCGCGATCGAGAGCGTCGACGGCGCCGCGTCGTCGTCCTTGGGGAGCTCGGCGAGACCCCAGAGCACGCCCGACACGAGCTTGGCGAGGGTGGGCGGGACGTTCTCGAGCAGCTCGTCGAGCGCCCCCGTGAGCGTCGAGTCCTCGAGCTTCCCCGCGGCCCCGTCGAGGACCCTCCCCACCGAGAGCGAGAGGGCGCGCGTGGCGCCGCGGACGGGGCGCGACGACTCTTGCCCGAGCCGCGTGGAGGCGCCCGCCAACATCTGCTGGAGGGCGTGCACGGCGTTCTCCACCGCCACGAGGGCGTCGGCCGCCGCCGC
>JAEUKG010000019.1 GCA_016794325.1 Myxococcales bacterium
AGGGGAGGTCTTTGACGGCGACCACGCCGCGCTTGCCGACGCTCGCGCCCGCGGTGGCCCACACGCGCTTGCCCGAGCCGCACATGCCGCGAGGCGCGCCGCTCGTGGCGATGATCTCGGGCGTGACCTTGAGCGCGCCGCGCTCCGCCCGCAACACGACCGGCACGCCGAGGACGCCCGAGCACGCGATGTAGCCCGCCGCGTCGTCGACGACGTACGCGCCCGTGCAGCTCACCGCGCCGCTGCCTGTGAAGTCGAGCCGGCTCGCGGCGCGGGACGCTCGGCTCACGAACTGGCCGCAGTTGTTCCCGGCCATCAGGATCTGGGTGGCGTTCCCGTGGATCGTCGCGAGATCGCAGCTCGACGGGACGGCCGCGGCTTGCGTCGACCACGTCGCCCCGTCGAAGCGAGCGACGAAGCCCTTGTCGCCCACGACCCAGACCTCGGTGTCGCTCGCGGCCCACACCGCGCGCAGATCCAGGGCCGCCGCGTCGGGCCCGACGGCGGCGAACGGCGCGTGCACCTCGCACGCGAGGGGGTTCGAGGCGGTGACGCACCGGAGCACGGTTCCCCCCTCGCCGACGATCCAGGCGCCGCTCGGGGTCGCCGCCACCCCGGTGAGCTTGCCGACGGCGGGGAGGCCGGCCTGAGCCCAGTCACTCCCGTTGAAGTGCGCTGCGTATTTCGCGCCGACGACCCAGGCGTCGGTCGCGCTCACCCCGGACACCGAGAGGAGCTTCGAAGGGTTGCCCACCACGACGCGCTCGCTCCAACTGAACGCGCCCGCCGCCTCGGTGCGGGTGTAGACGACCTTGCCCTCCCCGACCGCGAACATCGTCTGCGGCGACGCCGCCCAGCACGCGTCGAGCGCCTCGGGCGCCGCGCCCTGGTCGACGCGCTTGAAGGACTGGTCGGCGATCGTCGCGAGGACGGTGTCGCCCGCCGCGACCGCCGCGCGCGGCTGCGTGAAGCCGATGGAGGTCCAGTGTCCGTCGTTGGATCCGGTGAGCGCCGACGCGGTGGAGTTCCCGTTCAACACGAAGACACCGTCGGAGCCGCGCGCCCCGTACGCCTGCACCTGCCCGCCTCCCATCTGATGGAACAGCTGCAGCGAGCTCGGGACCGGCTCGCTCCAACCGGCGTCGGTCTTGCGCTGGAGGCGAAAGCCTCCGACCCACACCTTCTCGGCGTCGTCGGAGTAGACGGACGCGAACGAGTCCCCCGTCGGCGCCCCGGAGTCCGCGCCCCCGACGTCGACCCAGGTGCCCCCCCCTCCTCCGATGCGACGCAGGAGCCGCCCACCGAGGAGGAACGCGTTGGCCGCCACCCAGACGTCCTGCCGGGTCCGCGCGAACACCTGGCCGTCGGTCGCGCTGAGCGTGGTCTCGCGCACCCAGCGGCCGTTGGCCACGTCGAGCTTGAAGACGCCGTTCGTGGCCAGCATCCACATGTCGGGGGCGCCGTCGCCGTGGATGGAGAGGGGCGTCCCGTCCGCCGGGGACGCGGGGACGTTCTCGAAGGTGAGCGTGTCGAGGTTGATCTTGATCGTCGACTTGCCGACCGCGGCCCAGAGGGTCTTCGAGTCGGCGAGGTAGAGAGAGCGGTACTCGTCGCGGATCTGGGGCAGGAGATTCTGCGACCACACACCGGCCTTGCGCCGCACGAGGATCCCGCCGCGGCCGGCGACGTAATATTCGTCGAGGCTGCTGGCGGCGGCGGTGGTGAAGTACGCGCCCGCGGGCAAGGGCATCTCGAAGCACCACTGATCCGCGGAGCACACCAGCCCGCGCGACGGCGGCGCGCTTCCGTCGCCGCCGCCGTCGGGCGCTCCGTTCACCGCGCCGTCGTCGCCGGCGTCGCTGCCCGCGCCGCCGGCGTCGCACTCGGCTCCCGAACAGATTCGGTAGTCCCCGATGCCGGTGAGGCCGTTGCACGCCGCGAGCGCCGCGGCGGCGCAGCCCGTGATCGAGAGCACGCCGTACATCCAACGCCGGACGGCCATCGCTCGGAGTATACGCGGTCTTCGCCCGCTTCGGGCGAGTTCCCTCACCTCCCGCGGACTGCCGCGGGGCCGAGGCCGTGCTATGGCCCATCCGATGAGAGCGCCCGCCCTCGCCACCCCCGCGACCGCCCTCGCCGTCGCCGTCGCCCTCGCGGCGTGCGGGTCGGTGGGCACCACACCTACCCCCGACCGCGTCCCCTCGGCGGACGCGTCGGCCGACGCGCCGGTCGGGGCCGAGGATGGCGGCGGCGACGGGGCGGCGAGCGACTGCCCCGAGTTCGACAAGGCCGAGGCGCTCGGGACGGTGACGGCGGCCGCGCTCCGCGAGGTCTCGGGGCTCGTCGCGAGCGCGCGGCACCCCGACGTGCTCTTCGCCCACAACGACTCCGGCGACGCCGCCCGGTTGTTCGCGCTGCGCCGCGACGGGACGCTCGCGGCCACGATCGCCGTCGACGGCGCCGACGCCAACGACTGGGAGGCGATCGCTCACGGGCCCGCGGCCGGGGGCCCCGGCCTCTACATCGGCGACATCGGCGACAACCCGCAGGCGCGCGCCACCGTCACCGTCTACGTCGTCCCCGAGCCCGACCTCACCGCGACGAGCGTCAAGGTCGAGCGCCGCGTCGACCTGCGCTACGAGGACGGCCCCCACGACGCGGAGGCGCTGCTCGTCGATCCCGCCGACGGCACGATCGCGGTCGTCACGAAGGCGGTCGGGAGCGCGGCGGTCTACGTCGCCGATGGCGACGTCCTGCGCAAGCGCGGGCCGGTGAGCTTCGGCGCGGCCGCCGGCCTCCGGCTGATCACCGACGCCTCGGTGTCGCGCGGCGGCGATCGGATCCTCCTCCGCACCTACGGGAGCGCCCACCTGTACCGGCGCAAGGCCGGCGAGCCGCTCCACGCCGCGCTCCTGTCGGCGCCGTGCTCCGTGCCGTTCGCGAACGAGCCTCAGGGCGAGGCGATCGCGTTCGCGGCCGACGGCCGCGGCTACTACACGCTCAGCGAGAACGCGGGCCAGCCGCTCTACTTCTTCCGCGCGCGCTGATCGTCCGGCTCAGAGGCCCTGGCAGAACGCGTAGTTTCCGCCGTCGGGGCGCAGGCAGGGAGCGTTGTTGGGGCACGCCGCCGGCGCCCCCGGATCGCACATCACGACGCGCTGCCCGCCGCCCTTCTTGCAATCGTCGTAGGTCCGACACTCGCTCCCCGATTGGACCGTGACCTGGTCCGACCCGAGGCGCCCGCAGCATATCGTCGGCGGGCCCGCGAACGCGCAGTCCGCGAGGTCGTCGCACTCGCGAACGAGCGTCGTGCACGCGCCCCCGTCGTCGCTCCGCGGGACGCAGCCCTTGCCGCCGGTCGAGAGCGCGTTGCAGCACACCTCCGTCCCCGGCTTGCAGTCGCGAGCGCCGCAGGTGATCGCCCCCGAAGCGCCGCCCTCGAC
>JAEUKG010000034.1 GCA_016794325.1 Myxococcales bacterium
GGCGGCGCACGGCTCGGCGTCGCCGGAGACGAGGATCTTGCGCGCGACGTGGCTCTCGATCGCGCCGCGGCCGGTGACGAGCTCGGCCGGGGAGAGGCGGCCGTCGCGGTCGGCGTCGACCTCGGGGGCCATGCCGATCACGTCGCCGCGCGCGAAGGCGAGCTTGGCGGTGACCACCGCGCCCGTCGCCGCGTACTCCGCGGTCGAGACGCCGATGGCGTGCGCGCTCGCGCTCCGCGCCCACGCGAGGGCGGCCACGAGACACACGAGACCCACGAAGCTCCGAACGAACCCCTTCATCGACTCACCCTCTCATGTAGCGGAAATTCGCGTCGCCGGCGCGACGCAGCGTGACTCGTACCGGCGCCACCGCCCCGCTCGACCAGGAGCTCGGGGCGGTCGAGCGCCTACTTGGCCTCGAGGAGCTTCTTGGCCTCCTCGACCCCGCGCGCGTCGAAGGCGGCGTTCGTCGCCAGCGCCTTCTCGACGAGCCTCCGGCCCGCGGCCTTGTCGCCGGCGGCGATCTTGATCGCGCCCTCGTGGAACATCAGCCGGGCGTCGGGGGTGCCGAGCCGGCGCGCGCGCTCGATCGAGCGCTTGGCCTCGGCGATCTTGCCGCCGCGGTAGAGCGCCCACGCGCGCGCGTCCTCGGTGAGGATGTCCTTGCGCACCTTGTACTCCTCGTCGGCGAGGCTGAGCGCGAGCTCGGCGTCCTCACCGCGCGCGGAGAGGAAGAGCGAGAGCGTGCGGGGATCGGTGCGGCGGCCCTCGGCGCGCACCTTCGCGTAGGCCTCGGCGGCGCCCTTGTCGTCGCCGGCCGCGGCGCGCGCGTCGCCGAGGAGCCACGCGGTCTCGACGAGCGGGCTCTGGGTGTGGGCCCGCTGGAAGTACTCGGCGGCGCGCTTGCTCTCGCCCTTGGCCATCGCGACGCGGCCCTTTCCGACCAGCGCCGGCGGGAACTCGCCGAGCCACTGGAGCGCGACGTCGAAGCCGGCGTCCGCGCCGTCGAAGTCGCCCTCGTGCCAGAAGATCATCGCCGCCTGGGTGAGCACCCACGCGCGGGGCTCCGGGTCTTTGCGGTCGCGGCCGGCGTCGATCGCGAGGCGCACCGTCTGCTTGGCGCCGGCGACGTCGCCGTGGAGCCACTGCAGGTGCGACGCGCGGCTGTAGCTCGGCAGGTTCGGCTTGAGGTCGATCATCGCCTGGGCGTGGGCGGTCGCGTCCTCGTAGAGGCCCATCTCGAGGAGGGCGTCGGAGAGGCTCCCGTGGGCCATCGCGTCGTCGGGGCGGGACGCGACGACGCGCTCGGCGGTCTTCTTCGCGTCCTCGAAGCGGTGGTCGTTGAGCTGGACGAGCGACTTCAGGTCGAGGGCGACGGTGCTGCCGGGGTCCTCCTGGAGCACGACGTCGGCGCAAGCATCCGCGTTGAGATAGAAGCCGGGGTCGTTGCTCTCGCGAGCCTTGCGCACCCAGGCGCGGCCGAGGACGATCCAGAGGTCGGCGTTCGCGGGGTTCTTGCGCGCGGCGCCCTGGGCGAGCTCGATCTTCTTGTCGACCTCCGACGCGCCGGTGACGCGGGCGAGGGCGAGCTTGGCCTTCGGCGAGAGCCCCGCGCCCTCTTCGGCCTTCTTGGCCGCCGGATCGGCGACCGGGGCAGCGGACGTCGTGGTGGTCGACGGGGTCGTCTTGGCCTGGCAGGCCACGGCGAGGGAAGCGAGGGCGGCGAGGGAAAAGAGCGCGACGGTGGCGGTCGTTCGCATGGGGTCTCCGGCGGCGGTTCTGGGGGACTACGCGCCGTTTTCCGTCGCGGATCCGGAGTCTTCCCAGTTGGGTAGGACGAGGTAGGACACCCCCACGCCTGCGACCCGTGGGCGTGGGCGAAATTCGTTGGCCAGCCCGGGAGTTCATCGGCGGACCCCAGAAGGTCGGAGCGCCGCCCGCCCCATGCGTTGGCCACCGCACGGGTGTCTCGCATCGAATCGGTGCGATTCCGAGGGGTTGGCGTGGGCTCTGCGCGGGTGCTAAGGCGAATGCGCTGCGGGGCGGGTGCGACTTCGGTGCGCGCGCTGGCTCCAGGGACCATGAACGCCGCATTCCCTTCGTCCCCTCGGCCGTCGCACGCGGCGCCGGTCGCGCGCCCCACGGCGGCGATGACGTCCGCGCTCGCGGGCCACCTCGCAGACCCGCACGGCTTCCGCGCTGGCGCGCCGCCGAGCGCGGCGGCCCTCGGCGCGGGCGCGACCTGGGTGGGCGCGAGGTTCTCGCCCGGGCAAGCGGTGGGCGTCGACGTGGTCGCCGTGTACGACCGGGCGACCGGCGCGACGGCGCCCGTCGACGTCGAAGCGGTGGTCGCCGCGGCGGCGACCCTCGCCCCCCTCGCGGGCAAGACGTCGCTCGGCCTGGCCGACGCCCACGTGCGATTCACCGCGATCGAGATCGGCGAGGGGCCTGTCGCGCAGTCGGATCTCGCGCGGCTCGGCGCCCTGCACCGCGAAGGGGCGGTGCTCGTCGCCGCGTATCGGGTCGACGCGCTCGCGCTCGCCGCGGTCGCGGCGGGGCCTGCGTGGAGCGCCGCCACGAGCGCATCGATCGGGATGGCGTCGCCCCGCGCCTGGATCGACGGCGCGCTCGCGGTCCACGCGCGCGCGCAGGTGGGCGCCTACGGCGCCCCCGGCTGGTCGACCACGGCGCCGCTCCTCTTCTCGGCGCGCGCGATCGCGGTGGCGTCGGCGCTCCTGTCGCCGTTCACGGGCGCGCTGATGCTCGCCTGGAATTTCGAGGCGACGCGCCGGCGTGGCACCGCGCTCGCGCTCGCCTTCGGCGGCGCCGCGCTCCTCGCGGGGCTGATGGTGGTGTTCATGCATGGCCCGTCGATCCCGACGAGCTTCGGGCTCCACCTGCTCGCGTGCGCCGCGCTCGCGGGCGTGGCGCGGCAGCGGTTCGGCGACCCGGTGCGCAAGGTCCCGGTGGGGGGCACGCTCGGGGCGATGGGAGTCAGCGTGGTGATGATCCTGGTGACGGCGGTGGCGATGGCGCTCCTCGTGCCCGCGCCGGCGGTCGCGACCCGCGTCACCGACAAGACCGTCGAATACACGTGGGGAGAGCGCACGACGGCGCAGAGGGTCGCGGCCGCGCTCGACACGAGCGGCCTCGTCGCCGACGAGCGGGTCCTCGGCGCGTCGGTCGCGCGCGAGAAAGACAAGCTCACCGTCACCTTGCGCACGAGCCAAGACGCCTGGACCGACGACGCGGTGGTCCAGAAGGCGCAAGCCGCGGCCGACGACCTCGCGCGCGTGACGACCGGCGAGGTGTCGCTCGAGATCGGCAGCGAGCTCGGCATCGAGCAGAAGACCCTCACCGGCTCTCGCGCCGCGCCGCCCGCCGCGCCGAAGGCGCCGCCCGCCGCGCCCTGAGCGGCCCGCCGCGCCCTGAGCGGCCGCCGCGCCCTGGCCCTGAGACGCCCGCCGCGCCCTGGCCCTGAGACGCCCGCCGCGCCCTGAGCGGCCGCCGCGCCCTGAGCGGCCCGCCGCGCCCTGAGCGGCCCGCCGCGCCCTGAGCGGCCCGCCGCCCTCTGAGCGGCCCGCCGCGCCCTGAGCGGCCCGCCGCGCCCTGAGCGGTTTGCGGGCCTGG
>JAEUKG010000057.1 GCA_016794325.1 Myxococcales bacterium
GCTGTCGCCGCCGTGACCCTCGCCGCGTGCGGGCGAGCGCCGCCGCCCACCGCGATCCAGAAGGAGCCCGAGCGCGTGGTCGCGCCGCCGGAGCCGCCCGAGGTGGTGGTCGAGACCCCTCGCGCGCCGGCGGCGCTCGCGGCGCAAGGGGACCTCCTGCCGCGGATCCCCGACGAGTGCGAGCCCAACGAGGTGCGCTGGTGCGGCAGCCGGCTGCCGGCGGCGTGGCCGAACCCGCACCGCCCGCTGGTGATGCGCTGCGTGAAGACCTCCGCGGGCAACTACGTCTTCTCGCGCGAGGACTGCGCCACGCCGCTCGTCCTCGCGTTCGACGGCGACGCCGTCGCGTTCTCGGCGCCCGCGGGGGAGTTCGCGATCGGCCCCGCCGCGCGCACCGAGTGGGTGACGGCGCGCACGCCGTGGCTCGCGCTCGATCGCGACGGCAGCGGGTGCGTCGAGGACGAGCGCGAGCTCTTCGGTCCCGGCGCCGACCCGAGCGGCCGCGCGCGGAGCGGCTTCGACGTGCTCGCCGCGCTCGACGACGACGGCGACGGCTGGATCGACGCGCGCGATCCCGCGTTCGCGCGGCTCGTCGTCTGGGCGGACCGCGACCAGGACCGTCGCTGCAGCGCCGCCGAGGTGACACCCCTCGCAGCCCTCGGCGTGACGGCGCTCGCGGTGCGCGCGGCGCCCCGACCCGCCCACGAGCTCGCCGGCTCCTACGAGGGCGAGACCGCGCCCGTCTCGGCGGTGACGGGCGACGGGGCTCCCCGACGGGCGCGCCTCGTCGACGTCTACCTCGCGCCGCTCGGACGGCGCGACCGCTGACGGCGTCGCATCAGCAGTCCATCAGGTCACAGTCACGCGGGCGGCGGGCGCTCCCGCGCGCGCTAGAGTGGCCCGCATGCGAATCCAAGCTTGGTGTGTTGGTGCGGCCACCTTCAGTGTCGTGGGGCTCGCCGCGAGCGTGCCTGCGTCCGCGGGGCTCAAGTCCCCCGGCAGCTCGATCACCCTGTTGGACAAGGCCGACGGGACCGGCTTCGCCTGGGGGACCATCAACGCGGTCCGGCAGAGCGCGAACAACGTCGAGCGCCTCCGCTGCTCGCTGTCGGTTGGCGCGAGCGACACCACCATGGTCACCTGCGTGGCGACGAACGCGGCAGGGACGACGCGCATGTGCGTGTCGGCGCAGCCGAACCACGCGCTCGCCGCCTTGGGCGTTGGCGACGGCTATCTGTATTTCAGCTGGGACGCCCAAGGCAACTGCGCCATCGTCCAGGGCGGCGCTGACTCGGCCTATGCGCCGAAGACGCCGTGAGCACCACACCGGTGAGAGCGACGACGGTGGCGCTCGCGCTCGTCGTGGCATGCGCGGTCGGCTTCTACGTCGGGCAGCGCCGGGTCGACCCGGCGCCCGCGCCGTCGCCCGCCGCCGCCGCGCCGCCGCGAACGATCGACGGTCCCCTCCACGTCGTGCACACGACGAGCGGCCCCGACGAGGACCGCCTCCGCGCGCTCGTCGGCGAGGCCGTGCGCGCCGAGCTCGCCCGTCGCCCGCCCGCCCCGGAAGAGCGCGACGTGCCCCCCGAGCGCCGGGAGCTCGAGGAGCGCTCGGCCGAGCGCGCGCGTCGGATGATCGACGACGCGAAGCGCGCCCGGCGGTGGACGGCCGCCGACGCCCAAGGCCTCGACGCGCTCTTGCCGAACATGGATCCCGCGGCGCGACTCGAGGTCCTGCGATCCCTCGCGGTCGCGGTCAATCGCGACGAGGTGAAGGCCGACGGCTGGGTGATGTGATCACCGCAGCGAGTAGACCGCCGGCGGCTTGTGCTTGTCCCACTCGCCGCGGCGCGCGTCGGGGAGCTGCCGGTACACCGGCTCGGAGATGCGCACGCCGGGGCCGCGGCCCATCATGAACACGTGGTTCACGCCGGTGCCGAGGACGTCGTAGCGCGCGTCGTCTTCGGGCCCGACCTCTCCCGCCGCGACGACGGCGAGGTGCACGTTGACGCCGAGGTCGAGCCTGAGCCCGCGGTCGCGGTTCATCGCGACGACGGTCGGGCCGAGCTCGCGCGCAGCGTCGACCGCCGCCAGGCAGGCGTCCTCGGGGAACGTCGCGAAGCACGCGTCGCCCATGAACTTCACGACGCGGCCTCCGCGCCGCTTGATGACCTCCGCGGCGCGCCGGTACCAGTCGTCGAGCATGGTCGCGACGGTGAGCGCGTCCGCGCTCGCGACGGCGCGGGCGAAGCCGGTGAGGTCGGCGGTGAGGAGGACGAGCTTCGCTTCTCGGATCGGCATGGGGGAGCTCCACGAGGCTTTCTCGATGCGGGGGTGACTCCCGCGTGCGCGCTCGCGAGAGGCGCAGGTTCGGACGAGCTCGGCGATGCGGGGGTGGCTCCCGCGGGACCTCGAGGGTCCCCACGAGTATGACTCCTCGCCCCTCCGGCGCCAGGCGGGCGCGCGCGCGAGAGCACCTCCGCGCCGGAAAAACCACAGCTCCCACCGGCTCGCGCGCGATCCACCCCCCTCCGTCTCCCCCTCGACCGCCGTGGGAAATCCGCCGCGGCCAGAAGATTGCAGACGCGGTGAGCTTCGCGGGGAGGCTCAGGAGGTCGATTGAGGAAGCAAAGCGCGCTGGCGCGGTGGGAGGAGCGGACGACGGTGCCGCGGTCGGAGGCGGACGCGGCCGACGCGTTCGGGGATCCCGAAGGAGATCTGCGAGCGGGGCCGTCGGCCGCCGACGCCGCGCGCCGCTACGACGTCACCCACAAGCTCGGCGAGGGGGGCCTGGGCGAGGTGCTCCTCTGCCGCGACCGCTGCCTCGGGCGCGACGTCGCCATGAAGCGCATCGCGGGCTCGCGGCCGGTCGCCGGGACCTACAGCGCGCGCTTCCTCCGCGAGGCGCGCGTGCAGGGCCGGCTGGAGCACCCGGCGGTGGTGCCGGTGCACGACCTCGGCGTCGACGAGCGCGGGGCGCCCTTCTTCACCATGCGGCGCGTGCGGGGCTCGACGCTGGCCGACGCCCTCGATCGGATGCGCGCCCGATCGGGCGACGTGACGCTCCACCAGCTCCTCGCGGCGTGGGTGCGGGTCGCCCTCGCGGTGCACTACGCCCATACCTCGGGGGTCGTCCACCGCGACCTCAAGCCCGAGAACGTGATGCTCGGCGACTTCGGCGAGGTGTACGTCCTCGACTGGGGGGTGGCGAAGGTCTCGGGGCCGGACGAGGCCGAGGTCGCGCCGCTCGACGAGTCGGGCGAGCGCCCGGTGCTCGCCGCGCCGGCGGGCGACGAGGCGCTCACCGACGGCATGGTCGGGACGCCGGCGTACATGGCGCCGGAGCAGATCCGCGGCGACCGGGTGGACGCGCGCACCGACGTCTACGCGCTCGGGGCTATCCTGTTCGAGATACTCACGCTCACGCCGCTCCACCCCGAGGTGACGGCGTCGAAGCTCCGCGAGCGCGCCGAGCGCGGGCCCGACGCGCGCGCCCGCGACCGCGCCCCCGAGCGCGACGTGCCGCCCGAGCTCGAGGCGGCGTGCCTGCGCGCGACCGAGCTCGACCCCGCCCGGCGCTACCCGAGCGCGCGCGCGTTGGCGGAGGCGGTGGAGCGGTTCTTGAGCGGCCACCGCGACCTCGCCACCCGCCGCGAGCTCGCGGGCCTGCACGTCGCGGCCGCCGACCGGATCCTCGGCGACGCCACCGCCGACGGCGCGCGCCTCGCGGCGCGCGGCCACGCGCTCGAGGAGCTCGGCCGCGCGATCGCGCTCGATCACGACAACGCGGACGCGCTCGACCGCCTCCGGGCGCTGCTCCGCGACGCGCCCAAGGAGCGCCCGCCGGAGGTCGAGCGGGCGATCGAGGACACGTTCGTCGCGAGCCGGAAGGTCGCGCTCCGCCGCGCGATGGCCCTCTACGGCCTCGTCGGCCCGCTCGCGTTCCTCGTCGGCTGGTCGATCATGGGCGTCCAGAGCTGGCCGCTCGCGCTCGCGACCCTGGCCTCGTACCTCGTCGCCGGGTTCGTCGCCTGGCGCACCTACCGCGACGGCGACGTCACCCGGAACTTCCCCTGGATCTCGCTCCTCGCGGGCTTCGCCTTCGTGCTCACCGGCGTCTCCCTCGGGCCGCTGGTGCTCGCGCCGTCGCTCGTCATCGTCAACACCATCACCCACGTGATCGTCGGTCGCCGCGAGCACCGCTTCGCGATCATGGCCATCGGCGCGCTCTCGCTGCTCGCGCCCATCGCCCTCGAGCTCGCGGGCGTGGTCCCGTCCACCTTCGCGTTCCGCGACGGCGCGCTCGTCCTCACCTCGCCGATGGTCCGCTTGGGCGGTCCGGCGACGGTCGCGTTCCTCGTGGTGGTGCACGTCGGGACGACGATCTTGGGCGCGGCGGGGCTCCGCCGCTACCGCGACGCCCTCGAGCGCGCCGAGGCGCGCTCGATCGCCCACGCCTGGATCCTCGAGAAGCTCGTCCCCGCGAAGGCTCGCGTCGCGAGCGAGCCCCCGCCGCGTCGCCCTCGCGCGGCGTGAGCCGGAGCGCCTTGACAGAGCGGGTGACCGCGGTCACGTTGTTCGCCGCTGCAGTTCGCGGCGAGGAGGTGGACCATGAAGCCGATTGCAACGACCGCAACGATCGAGATCGCTTCGCACCTCGTCGCGTCGCGCTCGTCCTGAGCCGCGGCCCGCGCCGCCGCGCCACCCCGGTGGCGGGCGCGTGGGAGCCCCGGCCAACGGCGACCGCGAGGCGGGGGTGCCGCTCGCATCCCTCGTCTGGCGCCCCGTGATCGGGGCGCTCCGGAGCCGCGTTTGTACATGAAAAGAATGGATGATGAGGGCGCTGGCCATCGCCACGCCCGCCTGCAGAGCCTCGTTCTCCAAGAGCTGCGCTCTCTGTTTCGCGACGACGTCGACGACCCGTCGCTCGCTTCCGTGCGCGTCCAGGCCGCGGTCCTCTCGGTGGACTACCGGCACGTCCGCGCGCACTACGGCACGCTCGCCGGCGCGCCGCCGCGGGCCACGGTCGCGCACGCCCTCGAGCGGGCGTCGCGCTTCCTGCGCGCGCGCCTCGCCGAGGCGCTCGACCTCAAGCGCGCCCCCGATCTCTCCTTCGTCTACGACGGGGAGCTCGTGGGCGGCGGCGACGAGGAGGATCCCCCCTGTTCCGGGTGATCTTCGACGAGTCGCGCCAACGTGTCCCCATCCGCAGCTGGGCCGCCGACGCCACCGCCGAGACGGTGCGGCAGCTCCAGCGCATCGCCTCCCGCGCCGACGTCGTCGACGCGGTGGCGGC
Source organism: Myxococcales bacterium (assembly GCA_016794325.1). Taxonomy (GTDB): domain Bacteria; phylum Myxococcota_A; class Polyangia; order Polyangiales; family Polyangiaceae; genus SXNL01. The sequence continues at coordinate 5,297 of JAEUKG010000057.1, forward strand.
GATGCCCGACGCGCACGTCGCGTCGGGCGTCGCGGTGGGGACGGTCTTCGCCACCGAAGACGCCGTCGTCCCCGGCGCGCTCGGCGGCGATCTCGGCTGCGGCATGAGCGCGCACCCGCTCGCGCTCACCGCGGCGGACCTCGACCGCGGCGCCCTCGTCCGGGCGGTCGCGGCGCTCGATCGAGCTATCCCGTCAGGGATGCACGTCCACCGGGGGCGGGGCGTCGCCGTGCCCGACGCGCTCTTCGAGGCCCCGCTCTCGACCGCCGCCCTCGAGCGGACGCGGGCGGCGCTCACGAAGAAGCACCTCGCGACCCTCGGCGGCGGCAACCACTTCGTCGAGATCGATCGCGACGCCGACGGAGGGGTGTGGCTCCTCGTCCACTCGGGCTCGCGCGGCCTCGGAGCGGCGATCGCCGCGCACCACGCCCGCGCCGCCCCGGGCGACCTCGGCGCGCTCGACGCCCGCGAGGGCGCGGGCGCGGCGTACCTCTCCGACCTCGCGTGGGCCCTCCACCTCGCCCGGGAGAACCGCGCCGCGCTCGCGGCGAGGGCCCTCGGGGTGCTGTCGGAGACGCTCGGGCGCGACGTCGAGCTCGCGGCTGCCCCTGGCTCGCTCGACGTCTGCCACAACTTCGTCGCGCGCGAGCGCTGGGGAGACCGCGATCTCCTCGTCCACCGCAAGGGCGCGGTCGCGGCCCCGCTCGGGAGCCGCGCGCTCGTCCCAGGCTCGATGGCGACCGCGAGCTACGTCGTCCGCGGGCTCGGCAACCCCGCGGCCTTCGGCTCGTGCTCGCACGGCGCGGGGCGGGTGCTCTCGCGCCGCGAGGCGCGCGAGGCCATCGACCGGCGCGCGTTCGAGGCGGCGATGCGCCGCGTCGTCTTCCCCGCCGGTCGCGGCCCCGCCCTCGTCGAGGAGGCGCCCGCGGCCTACCGCGACATCGGGGCGGTGCTCGACGCGCAGCGAGATCTCGTCGCGCGCGAGCTCCGCCTCGAGCCGCTGGCCGTGCTCAAGGGCTGAGGGGGTGGCGGATCAGGGGCCCACGCCGAGGATCGCGTAGCCGTAGCGACCATACGTCTCGAGATAGTCGAACGAGACGTGGCCGTAGCCGCCGTGGCCCCAGTCCGCCCCCCAGCTGTTCTTGAACACGAAGTAGCCGCCGGCGTGGTTGTACCCGACGAGCAGGATGCCGTGGTTGCCGACCGAGCCGACGGGGTTGCCTCCGCCGTCGACCTGGACGTCGATCACGCCGTTCTGCGCGGTGCTGTCGCCCCAGTCGCTGCCGGCGACCTTGATCGAATATTCGATGTCCCACCCGTGGGCGATGATCGCTTCCATGAGGGAGATGTTGTGGGCGTTCAGGATGCTCGCCATCGGGTCGTCGGGGAACGAGAGCGGGAGGAGCTTGGTGATCCGCAGGCGCTCCGAGGCGTTGGCGCACGCGCTCGGGACGCTCGACGGGCACGAGCTCGTGTACGGAAAGAGCGACTCCGCGCACAC
>JAEUKG010000109.1 GCA_016794325.1 Myxococcales bacterium
CTTGAACCAGAACTTCCCGTTCGGCGGCAACCAGAACCAGTCCGCGTACGACAACCTCAAGGGCGCCGGCGTCGACGTCGTGTGGGCGCCCTCGGCCTACACGTTCACCCACTCGAAGACGGTGATTGTCGACGGGACCCAGGCCTGGATCATGACGATGAACCTGACGTTCTCGTCGCCGACCGACAACCGCGAGTTCCTCGCCCTCGACACCGATCCCGCCGACGTCGCCGACCTCGAGACGATCTTCGCCGCCGATCACAAGAACACGGCGGTGCAAGTGAAGGGCAAGCTCCTCGTCTCGCCCGCGGCCGCCACCCCGCTCGACGCGCGGCAGCGCCTGCGCCAGTTCATCGACAGCGCGGCGACGTCGGTGCTCCTCGAGGGCGAGACCTTCAGCGACGACGTCATCACCGCTGCCCTCGTCGCGACCAAGAAGCGCGGGGTCGACGTGAAGGTCGTGCTCGACGGCACCAACACGCCGACCCCCGCCCAGTCCGACGCCATCAAGGCCCTCAAGGCGGGCGGGATCCCGGTGGTCGGCGCGACGAGCCCCGACATCCACTCCAAGGCCATCGTCGTGGACGGCCAGCGCGCCTACGTCGGCTCGATCAACTTCACCGCGACGTCGCTGATGCAGAACCGCGAGGTCGGGCTGATCTTCGAGAAGGACAGCGAGGTGAAGAAGGTCGAGCAGGCCATCGCCTCCGACCTCGCGAAGGGCTCGCCGCTCTGAAGGGGCGTCCGGGCGTCGACTCTGGACGCCGACGCAGGCGCGACGGAGTCGCCCCGGGCTTCGCAGGGCGGGAGGCGTGAGCCTCCCCGCGACGACGCCGGCGAGAGCGGTTCGTCTCGCGCAGCGCTCGATCGGCGCGCGTTCGAGCCGGCCTCAGTCCTTCGCCTTGTAGGCGGTGCCCGAGAGCTTCACGACCGTCTTGCGCGTGCCCATCTGGAGCTTGGAGTCGACGTTGTCGATGCCGACGACGGTGCCGCCGCGCGCCGAGACCTGGTTGCGGAGGTCGTTCTTCGCTTGCTCGTAGGCGGCGTCCTTGTCGACTCCGGACGCGGTGCCCACGACCTCGCCGAGGGCGACGTAGAGATCGGGGTTCGGCTTCTCGGACACGACCTCCACCTTCTCGCCCTCGGGCTTGAGCACCACCTTCTCGGGGATGGCCTCCGCGCAACCGCCGCTCGCGAGCGCGAGGCCCAGCGCTGCGACCACCGCCAGGAGGGCGCACGGGCGACGCAGGGGAGAGGCGGAGTGGGGGCAGGGGAGCGGCATGCGCACAAGGATCCCAAAAGGGCCGCCCGCTGGCAAACTTCTGCAGGCATTCCCCTCGTTGTTTCGGGCGGTTGGCGCCGAGCCGGGGTGGGAATACGGGGGGCGTAAAGTAACGTTAAACGCCCTCCCGCTTTTTCAGCCGAGCCGTACATGTGTAGTGTGACTCGCGCGTCGCGGGTCCGTAAGAAAGGTCGAATCGCCGTGCGTCTTCGCTCCATCGTCCTCACCGTCCTCTCCCTCACGTTCCTCGCTCCCGCCGCGCTCGCCGCGCCTCCGGCGCAGGGCAGCGGAGAGCACCGCGCGGACGGCGCGAAGTTCCCCATGAAGGCCGCCGACTTCCAGAAGAAGGTCGACGACCGCATCAAGAAGGCGCGCGAGCGGATGGAGGCCCACCTCGCGAAGAAGAACCCCTCCGACGACAAGAAGAAGGAGGTGCGCGCCAAGTTCGACGCCGGCGTGGCGGAGGTGCGCAAGGTCGTCACCGAGGTCAGCGCCGACGGCGTCGTGACCAAGGAGGAGGCGCAGAAGGTGAAGCAGACCGCTCGCCAGATGCGCGGCCACCACAAGGGCGGCGCGCGCGCCAAGAAGTAAGTGCGCCGCGGCTCGTCGCTCCTCCTCTTCGCTTTCTTCGCCGCCTTCGCAGGGGCGTGCCGGAACGAGCCCGGCGCGCCCCCGCGCGTTTCTGGGGTCGCGGCGGGCGCGGGCCCCGCGATCACGATCGTCGAGTCGGTGCCCGTCGAGACGCCCCTCGGCGCCGACGACGTCGCCGACGCCCCCGACGTGTGGCTCGGCCTGGTGCGCGGCGCGGCGCGGTCGAGCGACCTCGCGCAGTTCTACGCCGTGAGCCGCGCGGGCCGCGCCCTCGACCGGGTGGGGGTGGAGATCGAGCGCGCGCTCGCCCGCGGAGTGCGGGTTCGCCTCCTGCTC
>JAEUKG010000115.1 GCA_016794325.1 Myxococcales bacterium
AAACCGCCTCGGCGGCTGCTTCCTCGTCGAGGCGACCGGGAAATATTTCCCCGACGCCACCCTCGGCCCGCAGGCCTACGCCCTCGTCGCGGTCGGCGTCGGCTTCGACTACCTCGTCCAATGAAGGCGCGGCTCCTCCTCGCCCTCATGGCCGTCGCCGCCGGCGGCTGCACCACCTTGGACGATCGGACGTGCCCGCCCGACTCGAAGCTCACCTACGAGAGCTTCGGCAAGGGCTTCTTCGAGCGCGAGTGCGTGTGGTGCCACGGCGGCGCGAAGGGCCAGAGCGCCCGCTCGTTCACGACGGTGGAGTCCATCCGCTCCCAGAAGGAGCGCATCTTCGTGAACGCCGCGGCCGACAACCGCGCGATGCCGCCGGGGCCGGACGGCCCCTCCGACGCCGATCGGCAGCGGCTCGCCGAGTGGCTCGCCTGCGGCGCGCCGTGAGGGCGACGCGCGACGCCACCGCGGGGTGGAGGGCCGCGCCCATCTCGGACCGCGCCGCTCCGCGCCGTGCGTGACGGGATACCCTGCGCTAAGGTGCGGGCCGAAGGGAGCGCGCCATGAGCTTCGATCTCTACTTCGTCACCCTGAAGCCCCGGGCCTACGCCGACGCCGACGACGCGGTGAGGGCGCCCTGCGGCGACGACGACGACCGGGACTTCCACGAGGTCCTCGCGCCGTACCTTCGCCCCGGGCTCGCGCCCGGCGCCGCGCGCGCGACGGTCCTCGCCGCCGCGCGCACCGTCTTGAAGAGGTCTCCGTTCGTGAAGTTCGAGTCGACCCCCCTCGCCGCCCTCCCGCTCGAGGAGCGCGTCGCCGAGGCCTGCTCGCGGCTCTTCGAATACGAGGGCGAGCACCCGGCGGTCGTCCCGCTCTCGCTCTCGTGGAACGCCGACCTGAAGGAGCTGGTCCGCTTCGCGGCGGTCCTGTTGAACGCGCTCCCCCGCGACGTCTTCCTCTACGATCCGCAGACGAACCAGCTCCTCGACCGCGACCAGGTGCTCGACTGGTCGGACGTCTGAGGCCCGCCGGGGCCGCGGCCTCGGTGACGGAGCGCCCGCCCTCGGGTATGCTCCGCGGTGGTGAAGGCCGATCCGACCCGTCGTTCCACCGGGCCCGACCGCGTCGAGGAGTACGTCCTCGTGGCGTCGTTGCCGGGCGGCCGCGTGCTCACCCTCCCCTTGCCCTCCCGCGGCGAGGTGGTGGTGGGCCGCGACGATACGTGCGATCTGCACATTCCCGACGACTCGGTGTCGCGCCGGCACGCCCGCATCTCGGGCGGGAACCCGCCGCAGATCGAGGACCTCGGCAGCACCAACGGCACCCGCGTGCTCGGCCACGCGCTGCGCGAGGGCACGCGCGTCGACCTGCGCTTCGGCTCGGTCGTCGAGCTCGGGAGCATCGTCGCCTTCGTGCAGCCGAAGGGCGCGCCCGAGGTGGCGCCGCCCGGGCGCGCTCCGCGGCTGCCCAAGGGGGACGACGGCGGCGCGATCGTCCGCGACCCCGCGATGCTCGAGCTCTACGAGCTCGTCGACGTCATCGCCCCGAGCCGCATGAGCGTGCTCGTGCTCGGTGAGACCGGGGTCGGCAAAGACGTGTACGCGGAGACGGTGCACAAGCGCTCCGACCGGCGCGACGCGCCCTTCTTGCGCCTCAACTGCGCCGCGCTCCCCGAGAACCTCCTCGAGGCGGAGCTCTTCGGCTACGAGCGCGGCTCGTTCACGGGCGCGCTGCAGGCCAAGCCCGGGCTCTTCGAGTCCGCCGACGGCGGCACCGTGTTCCTCGACGAGGTCGGCGAGATGCCGCTCGTCACCCAGGCCAAGCTGCTGCGCGTGCTCGAGAGCGGCGAGGTCATGCGCATCGGGAGCCTCAAGCCCAAGCGGGTGGACGTGCGCTTCATCGCCGCCACCAACCGCGACCTCGAGGCTCTATCCGAGCTCGGACAGTTTCGGTCGGACCTCTTCTTCCGCCTCAACGGCGTGAGCGTGACCATCCCCCCGCTGCGCAAGCGCCGCGGCGACGTCCTGCCGCTGGCGAGCTTCTTCCTCGCCAAGGCCGCCGCGATCCACGGGCGCCCCTCCCCGACGTTGAGCCCCGCGGCGACGGAGAAGCTCGGCGGGCACCGGTGGCCGGGCAACATCCGCGAGCTCAAGAACGTCATCGAGCGCGCCGCCCTCCTCGCCCGCGGCGGCGTCATCGAGCCCGAGAACCTCACCTTCGGCGCGTCGCGCGCCGAGAGCGGCGGCGACCCCCGGCCGAGCATGGCGCCGTTCGCGGCCCCGGGGGCCACGATGCCGCCGATCGCGCCCACTCCGGCCTTCCCCCAAGCGCCGCCGCTCGGAGCCGGGGACGGTTCGCTGGAGCGGTCGATGCGCGACGAGGTCGCGGAGATGGAGCGCCGGCGGATCATGGAGGCGATGGATCGCTGCGCCGGCAACCAGAGCCGCGCCGCGAAGATGCTCGGCATCTCGCGGGGCACGCTCATCCGACGCCTCGAGCAATACGGGCACGCGCGGCCGCGCAAGGGCCACGAGGAGTAGTCAGCGCTACGGCGGGAGGAACGGCGGCGTGTCGTCGGTCGGCGTCGGCGCGGGCTTGACCGCCGCGGTCGTGCCCGCCGACGGCGCCGGCGTGCGCGACGACGCCGAGGGCGCGGGCCGCGGGGCCGCGCGGCCCCCCCCCGCCGGGGGCGGGGGGGGGGGGGCGGGGGCGGGCGGCGG
>JAEUKG010000119.1 GCA_016794325.1 Myxococcales bacterium
ACCGCTCGCGCGCCACCGCTCGCGCGCCACCGCTCGCGCTCCGCCACGGGCGCTCCGCCACGGGCGCTCCGCCGCTCGCGCGCCGCCACGGGCGCTCCGCCGCGGGCGATCGCGCGCGCGATTTGTCCTCCCGGCGCGGGCGCCTCGATTAGCCTTCGATCATGAAGCGGCTCTCGCCCCTCGAGGTCTTCGGATTGAGCCCCCTCCGCCAGCGCGCGCGCGAGGCCAAGCTCGCGCTCCGCGGCGACGGGCACACGCCCAAGTCCCGCTACGATCTCACGAGCCTGCGCCTCCTCAAGCCGCGCCTCTCGCTGCCGCTGTGGGCCGGCCGCAAGGCCCACGGGCGCCTCGTCCCCATCTACAACCTCTTCTGCCACGACCAGCCCCCGCCCGAGCTCGGCTGGAGCGTCCAGGTCACGCGCGCCCGCGACTTCCTGGGAACCCAGCTCACCTACGACTCCCACAACGGCACCGATCTCGCTATCCCTCCCGGGACACTGGTGGTGGCGGCGGCGCCGGGGCTCGTGGTCCGGGTGTCGAGCGAGTTCCACCGCGGCGGGCTGAAGATCTTCGTCGATCACGGGCGCGGCCTCGTGACCACCTACAACCACCTCGCGCGCGCCCTCGTCCGCCCCGGCGATCGCGTCTCGCGCCGGCAGGTCATCGCGATCTCCGGCTACAGCGGCCTCGACGGCTTCGTGACCTTCCCGTGGGGCACCCCCCACGTGCACTTCAACGTGTGGCTCGACGGGGAGTACGTCGACCCGTTCGCCCGCGCCGGCGAGGTCCCGCTCTGGCGCACCGGCAACTGGCCCGTCCCCGCGACCGGGCCGGGCGACGACGACTTCACCCCCACCGCGTGGGACGAGGACGTCGTGGCGCGCGGCATCGCCGCCTGCCGCCACGAGGAGGCGCGGCGCGAGATCGAGGCCGCGCCCGCGGGCTTCGAGCGGGCGGCGACGCTCCTCTTCCAGGCCAACTACTTCCCCACCCGCTTCGCCGAGCGCCCCGCGCTCTATCCTGAACCGCACAAACGCACGCCTTGGCTCGACCTCCCCTTCCGGGCCGAAGACTTCGACGGCATCTGGTTCCCCCACGGCACCGAGCCGACGCGCTGAGCGTCACGCCCGCATGGCCGCGACCGGGCTCGTCCGCGCCGCCTTGATGGCCGGGAAGAAGCCACCGACGACGCCCATCACCACCGCGAGGATCATCGAGCGGACCAGGATCCCGGGCGTGGGCTCGAAGCGCAGGCAGATCTCCGACCAGGTGGCGAAGTTCATCGTCGAGATCTCGACGAAGCCCAAGAGGAGGGAGGCCGCCGCTCCCACCGCCCCGCCGAGGATCGCGAGCACGATCGACTCGATCAAGAACGACGTGAGCACGGTGAGCCGCGAGAATCCGAGGGCGCGGAGGGTGCCGATCTCCCTCTGCCGGTGCGCCACCTGCGAGTGCATGGTGATCGCCGCGCCGATCATCGCCGCGATGCTGAAGAAGACCGCGATCAGCGTGCCCGTGATCGAGATGAACATGCTCGTCATCTGCGACTGCTTCTCGTAGAAGTCCGCCTCGCGCATCACGTGGAGCCCGAGCTGCCGGTTCTGCTCCACGTTGGCCTTGAAGCCGTCGAACGCGCCGCTGCCGCCGGGGAGTCGCACGCGGATGCTGGAGACGAGCCCCTCGCGCCCGAACGCGGTGCGCACGACGTGGATGTCCGCCCACGCCTCGGACTCGAAGCTCGAGCCGCCGTCCTCGAAGACGCCGACCACGGTGCAGCTCCGGTTCTTCTTCAGCTCGAACTTCTGCCCGATGTCGAGGCCCTTGAACCGTCCGCGGATCGCCTTGCCGACGATCGCCTCGTCGGACCCGGGCTTCGGCGCGCGGCCCGCCACGATCCTGGCGGTGGGCCGGAAGGCGAGCGCCTCCTCGGGGACGCCGCGGACCTGGACGTTGGACACGCCCTCCTCCCCCACCTTGTCGAGCAAGATGACGGTGACGATCTCGCCGACCGCCTTCGCGCCGCTGCCGGCCGCGGCCACGGCGATCTTCATGCTCCCCTCCTCGATGCCGCTCGAAAGCTCGTTGTCGGAGCCCTTGCGGAGCACGACCACGACGTCGTCCGCGGCCGAGCGCCCGAGGGTCTTGGTGAGCCCGTTCGAGAGCATGAGCACGCTCGAGAAGACGAACACCACGAGCGCCATGCCGAGCCCGGCCGCGGCCGTCGACGTCTTGCGGACCGCCAGGCTCCGCACGTTGTAGCTGATCGGGATCATCAGGCGACCCTCCGGAGGGCCTCGACGACCTTGAGGCGACCCGCGCCGACGGCGGGGATGAGGCTCGCGAGGAGCCCGAGCCCCGTCGCGGCCGCCAACGCCAGGCCCTTGGTGGCCG
>JAEUKG010000130.1 GCA_016794325.1 Myxococcales bacterium
GGGGGAGCGGTCGCGCTCGCGCGCGCTCGCGGTCGCTCGCCCGGTCTACCTCGGCTTCGTCGAGCTCGTCGTCGCCACCGTCGACGAGGGCCTCGTGTCGGTCACGGCGGACGCCCTCGTCGGCGACGCGTTCGCGCGCGCGTCGGCGCTGGTCGCGCCCATCGAGCTCGCCGAGGCGCCGTACGCCGACGTCGTCGACGAGCTCGCGGAGGCGGTGCTCGCGTCGCGGCGCTCGGGGCGGCCGTTGCCGGACGGGGCGTCGCGGCTCGCGGACCTCTTCGAGGTGAGCGGTGTCTGACGAGCGCCCCGACCTCCACCGCCGCTGCGGCTCGTGCGCGCGCTTCGTCCGCGTCATCGAGACGGTCGACGACACCGGCGAGGTGAAGCGATCGGGCGAGTGCGTCATCGCCGTGTGGCCGCCGCCGCTCTACGAGACGAGCACGTGCAACCAGTGGGTCGAGAAGGGTAAGTTCTCGCTCACCCGCCCGAAAGAGACGCGCGCCGCGCGCCCGCGCGGTCACGTCACGCACGCCCCGCGCGCGGCCGCGCCGCTGGACCTTCCCCTCACGTTGCCGGAGGATTTGCTAGCCATGGATGCCGACGAGTTCCGACGAGTGCTACGCGACGTGATCCGCGAGGAGCTCGGTGTCTCCCGCACGGCGATCGGCTCGCGCTGGGAGGGCGGCGAGCTCGTCCTCACCCCGGGCCGCGAAGGGACGCAGGAGAAGCGCGTCCCCCTCGAGGCGTTCTTCCACAAGATCGTGATGATCCGCGACAAGCTCCGCGTCCTCGAGCAGAAGATCAACGCCCACCCCAAGCTCTCGGCCGAGGAGAAGGTCGCGATGCAGCAGTACGTCACCGGGTGTTACGGCTCGCTGACGACGTTCAACGTGCTCTTCGCCGACAAGGCCGATGGCTTCACCGGGCAAAAAGGCGACGACTGAGCTCGCCTGGGCCGCGGCGCTCGCGGCCGCGCTCGCGGGCTGCGGCGGAGCGGCGAAGCGCCCCGCCGAGCCGGTCGGCGTGTCGACCGGCTCGCCGGTGGTGCCCAAGGTCCCGCTGTTCGCCTTCGACTCCCTCGACGCGCGCCCGGTGAGCTCCGACGCCGCGCGGGGCAAGGTGGCGGTGCTGTCGTTCGTCACCACCGGTGACCTCGCGAGCCAGGCGCAGCTGAGCTACCTCATCGCGATGGCGAAGCACGACGGCGAACGGGTGTATTATGCAACGATCGCCCTGCACGAGCGGCGCGCCCGCGACATGGTCGAGGCTTACGTCACCGCGCTGAAGGTGCCGTTCCCGGCCGCGATCGCCGATCCGGTGGGGATGAACGAGAGCGGACCGTTCGGCGAGATCCACACCGTGCCCACCACCGTCGTCCTCGACAAGAGCGGGCGGCTCGTCTTCAAGAAGAGCGGCCTCGTGAAGTCCGACGAGCTCCGGGCGGTGATGCACGGCCTGTGACGCGCCGAGCGCCCGCTCGCCCACGACGCACCGTGGCGCGCCGTCACTTCGGGATCGGCTTGACCGGCGCGCTCGTGGTCGAGCCCGCGCCCCAGAAGCTCAGCGCCGCAGGCTTGCTGGGGATGGGGATCGGCTTCGTCGAGATGCTCGAGCCGGAGAAGGTGACCTCGAAGAGCTCGCCGTCGTTGCTGAACCCGTAGACGCTGCCCGCCCAGAACGCGAGGCCGAAGACGTCGGGGTGCGCGATCGAGCCCCAGTTCTTCACCGCCTTGCCCGTCGCCGGGTCGACCTCCACCAGGCAGTCGTTCGTGGTGCAGCCGCTGCCCTTCACGGTGAGGTAGGTGGGGCCGTCCTTGACCGAGACGATGTCGCCGCTCGAGGTGAACCCGCCGCCGATCGCGCCGATCTTGGTCACCGCGCCGGTGGTGGTGTCGATGCGGATGTAGTCGCCGCCGTCGTAGCCGACGAGCGCCTCGGCCGCGGGGTCGACGGTGCCCTTGGGCACGAACGAGAGCGAGTTCGGATAGGTGCCGTTCTTGATGAGCGTGCACTTGGCGGTCGCCTTGTCGATCTTCCACAGGCCGCCGCTCGTCGTGCCGTAGAGGTTCGACTCGCCGTCGAGCGCGATGTCGATCACGCTGGTGCAGCCGCTGAAGGTCCCGATGGCGTTGACGGCCTTGCTGTCCGGATCGAGCTTGTAGAGCGTGTCGCGCGAGTGGCCCCACACTTCGGCGATGAGCGCAGGCCCGCCGGTGTCGGGGGACGCGTCGCCGGTCGGCAAGCCGCCCGAGGACGAGCCGGTGCCCGGGCCGCCGTCGTTCGCGCCGGCGTCGGGCACGGGGTCGTCGAACCCGGAGGAGCGGGCGCCGCTGCAGGCGACGAAGCTGCTCGTCGCGAGGACGACGGCGAGCGCGGAGGCGGAGGACAAGCTGAAGAGGAGACGTCGCATGAGCGCGTGTGGAGCCTACCCCGCGGTTTTTCTTGGTCAAACCGATTCTCCGCTTTTGTAAGACAAAGTCACACAAACGCCGCGGGGGCGCGCGCTCGGGGTGGCGGCGAGGCGTTTCGTTCGCGCGATCCGTCGTGCGCGTGCTCTTCTGCCGCGCCGATGTCGCAGCCGTCGCCCCCGCCCGTCATCGTCCTCGGCGCCAAGGCCACGATCCTCGGCGACCTCCACCACCGCTTCCTGCGGGCGCCGTGGTGGCTCGCCCTCGGCGCGGTGGTCGCGTTCTTCCTCGGGACGAACGCGCTCTTCGCCGCCCTCTACGCGATCGTGGGTGGGCTCGGGGGCAACGACCACCCGACTGCGCTCGACTACTTCTCGTTCAGCGTCCACACCATGGCGACCATCGGCTACGGGACGATGTACCCGGCGTCGGCGGCGGCGCAGGTCCTCGTCGTGGCGGAGGCGGTGGTGGGCATCCTCACGACGGCGGTGGTCACCGGGCTCGTGTTCTCCAAGTTCTCGCAGACCTCGGGCAAGGTGGTCTTCTCGCGGCAGGCGACCGTCGCGCCGCTCGACGGGGTGCCGACGTTGTCCTTCCGCCTCGGCAACATGCGCGGCAACCAGATCGTCGAGGCGCAGCTGCGGGTGACGCTCGTGCGCACCGAGCGCACCCTCGAGGGCGTGACCCTCTACCGCATGTACGATCTGCCGCTCGTGCGCGAGCGGTCGCCGGCGTTCAGCCGATCGTGGACGGCGATGCACGTCATCGGCCCGGGGAGCCTGCTCGCGGGCAAAGCCCCGGCCGACCTCGCCCGGGAGGAGGTCGAGCTCATCGTCTCCCTCGTCGGCACCGACGACACCTCGCTCCAGCCCGTGCACGCGCGCCACACCTATTCGCACGAGGACCTGGTCTGGGGCGCGCGCCACGCCGACGTGCTGTCGGAGGGTGAGGGCGGGCAGCTCGTCCTCGACCTCACCAAGTTCCACGACGTCGTCCCCACCGAGCGGACGGCGACGTTCCCGTTCCCCGAGGGGGGCGACGGCTGACGTCGCGGGTGCGCGCGGCGTCAGGCCGCGGCCGCGCGCGCGATGCGCTCCTCGGCCTCGGCCAGGATCGCGAGGCAGCCCTCGAGCGAGTCGCAGAGGTTCAGGCGCTGGCGGAGCGACGCCGCGCCCGGCAGCCCCGAGAGGTAGCCCGAGAGGTGCCGGCGGGTGACGCGCACGCCGAACGGCTCGCCGCGCTCCTCGACGTTGGCGACGAGGTGCTCCTTGCACAGCGCGACGCGCTCCGTGGGGGTGGGGCCTGCCACCACCTCGCCGCGACGAAGGCGGCCGTACACCTCGCGGAACACCCACGGGTGCTCGATCGCGCGGCGGCCGATCATCACGCCGGCGCAGCCGGTCTCGTCGAGGGCGCGGGCGGCGTCGTCGCCGGTCTTCACGTCGCCGTTGACGATGACGGGGATCGACACGACCTCGCGCGCGCGCGCGGCCCAGCTCCAGTCGGCCTTGCCGCTGTGGCCCATCTGCGCCGTACGGCAGTGGATGGTGATGGCGGCGACGCCGGTGTCCTCGAGGCGCCGCGCGAGGTCCACGATCGGCATGTGCGACTCGGGCCCGAGGCCGATGCGCGTCTTGACGGTGACCGGCAGCGACACGCTCGACACGATGAGGCGCGCCATCTCGACCATCTTCGCCGGCTCGCGGAGCCAGCCCGCGCCTGCGCCCCGGCCCGCGATCTTCGGGACCCAGCAGCCGCAGTTGACGTCGATGAAGAGCGGCTGGGCCTCCTCGGCCACCCGCGCCGCCTCGGCGAGGCGCTCGGGATCGGCGCCGTAGATCTGGATCGCGGTGAGCTCGTCGTCGGGCGCGAGGCGGACCTTGCGCTTGGCGTTGCGGCAGCCCCGGAGCAGGCCCTCGACGTTGACGAACTCGGTCATCGTGAGGTCGGCCCCGTGCTTGCGGCAGAGGCGACGGAACACGACGTCGGTCACGTCCTCCATCGGCGCGAGGATCGCGGGCCGATCGGCGTAGAGTGCGCGCAGGCGCTCGTGGGCGGCGGACATGGCGCGCCTGCCTTAGCTCACGGCGCGGCGCCGCGCAACCGAGCGGCTCAGTTGAAGAAAATGGGGTTGGACGCGGCGAACGCCTTGCGACCGGGGTGGAGCGGGGCGAGCTCGGAGTCGCTGCGCGCGTGGAAGACCACGAAGTGCCGCGGGGCGCTGCGCTGGGCCGCCACGTTGAAGGTCAGCTCCCACCGCTTGCCGGGGCCGGCGCCGATCGGCGCGCCGAGCTCCTTGGTCTCGACGGTGGCGCCGTCCACGATGACCTCGACGTCCTTGGCGGTGAGCCACGCCGGCGCCTGGACGACGACCTTGTAGGCCCCGGCGCTCGCGGTCGCGCCCGGCCCCGCGCCCCCCGGGCCCTCCACCGTCATGTAGAGGCCGCCGCTGATGGTCGCCTGGCCCGCGCGGAGGCCGTCGCGGACGAGCTCCGCGGTCAGCTTGGTCGGGTCGTCGTGGCCGAAGCGGATGCAGGTCCGCGGGTAGCCGACCGGCGAGGTGCGGATGTGGTGGCTGTCGGAGTTGCCGACCGCCCACACCGTCTTGCCGGCGTTGAGCATCGCGTACCAGTGCGCCACCGACTTGTCGCGGTTCTGGTCGTAGCTCGTGTCGTTGAAGACCTCGATCGCGCCGAAGTCGTCGCTCCAGTTGTCGCCCGTCCCCGCGCCCTTCGTCGCGTCGAAGCTCGTCGACGAGAAGTAGGCGGTGAAGCCGCCGCCGCTCGGGTGGTTGACGATGAGGACCGGCTTCTCGGGGAGCTCGTTCACGCTCTTGAAGATCTCGCTCGCCTTCTTGCCGATCCACGGCACCGCGCCGCGGTTCTGCTTCTCGGGCCGGGGGTAGATGGGCACGACCCCGAAGTGGCCGAAGGTGAAGGTGGTGAGCTCCTCGGACGGGAAGCCGAACGCCCACTTGGTGAGGCCGAGCTCGGCGATGAGCGGCTGGAAGTCGATGATGTATTCGTGCTCGCTCGAGACCGGGATGTCGAGGCCGTCGGCGACCGCGCTCTTCACCTTCTCGATCGGCGTGTCGGCGGAGTCGGCGGAGTAGTTCGAGTGGATGTGGAAGTCGGCGCACATCACGCCGGTGGAGTCGACGCTGTGGGCGAGCGTGGGGGTGACGTCCACCGTCTTGCCCGCGTCCACCGTGAAGGTCTGATCGAAGAGCTCGTATTCGTACCCGCGGGTGACGATGACGCGGTGCTGGCCCGCCGGCACCGGGAGGGTGAGCTCGCCGTTCGTCGCGTACGCCTGCCAGAGGCGGCCGCCGACCTCGGTCTCGACGCCGAACGACGCCGGCGGCGCGGCGACGGCGGCCGCGGGGACCACCTGCACGCGCACCGGCAGGCCGACGTTGGTGCCAGCCTCCTTCGCGCTGATCTTGAGGGCGCCGCCCTGCGGCAGCTTGATGGCGAGGTCGCTCGCGCCCGCCTGCGCGGCCAGCGGCGACGAGACCGCGTAGCCGCGCACCGTCGCCTGCAGGCTCGCGCCGCCGGCGGGGAGGTGCATCGAGAACGAGCCGTCGGCGGCGGTGGTGGCGCGGGTGAGGTACTTGCCGCCCTCGCCGAGCGCGTGGACCTGGCCGCCGGCGATGGGCGCGCCCGCGGCGTCGGTGAGCTTGCCGCGCGTCTCCTTCCAGGCCTCCGCCTTGTCGACGCGGCGGATCGCCTCCCGCAGGGCGTCCACGCCGCCGGCGGCGGGCACGATTTCCATGTAGTCTACAGTTTTTTCGCCGCAGGCGGGGACGGTGAGGCCGTTGGCGGTGAAGTACTGGAACCCCGAGACCGACAGCCCGGCGTCGATGGTGCTGCCGACCATGCGGATCGCGAACGAGCTGTCGCCGGCGTCGAAGCCGACGAACGGGCTCGGGCCGCGGGCGGGGCCGAAGCCCTCGCTCTCGGTGAACGTCGCCGAGCGCGCGGACTGGAAGAAGCCCACCATCTGCTTGCCCTTGAAGCTCGGCTCCTCGCCGTCGATGCTCTGCAGCGTCAGGCGGAGGAGCAGGCGCTCGGAGCCGGGCTCGAGCACGTAGTCGAGCGCCGCGGGGTATCCGTATTCGGCGGGCAGGAGCGGCTTGAAGGTGTCGAGGAAGGGGACGTTCTTCAGCACGCCCGACACGCGGACGATCGCCGCCTTGCCGTCGGCGCCGTCGGCGAGCACGGTGACGCTGTCGGGCGCCACCGCTTGCCGCGAGAACGCCATGAGCGTCTCGCCGTACTGGGAGATGCCCCGCGGCCGGCCGTCGTCGCCGACCGGCTCGATGGCGAGGAGCTCGCCGCCGAACGGGTTGTAGCCGTCGCTCTCGCCCTTGTCCTCGACGTAGGCGACGATCTTGTCGTTCGCGAGGACGAAGTCGCCCGGGCGCACCGCGTGGCGAGCGTTCGGCGCTTGCTTCACCATCGCCGGGCTCGTGACCTTGCCGGCGCGCGCTTGTCCGGCGGCCTTCGCGCCGAACGGATCGGGGTGGCCGTCGGGTGAGCCTGCCGGGAAGCGCTTCTCGGCGGCGCCGGGGCAGGCGACGGGCTCGCCGGACGGAGCGTCGTCGTCCCCTCCACACGCGAGCGCGAGGGTCGTGGCGGCGGCGACGGAGAAGAGAAGGGAAGCCTTGCGCATCGGGACAAGAATGCCACACGGGCTCCACGAGCTCGAACACCGGCGTGTGGAGGGCTCCCGCCCGGGCCACGGCCACGACCGCCAAGTGCCGATGAACGCTCGGCTTTATGGGCACGCGCCCGGCGGCGCGGAGACGGAGTAGGGCGGCGTGGGGGCGTACGGGGGCGAGGCCGCGCCGTCGACGTCGACGGTGTACGTGGGGCCCGTCCCGCACCACGCGTCGAGATCGAAGCTCTGGTCGAGGGCGTCGAGCCGCGTGACCGTCGCGCCGACGACGTGCAGCGTCTGGCCCTTCACCACGCGCGCGGCGGGGCCCGTGCGCACGAAGAACGCGGCGTCGGCGGTGGGGGCGTCGCGCGTGATCGTGGCGCGGCGCGAGGCGTCGACGAGCACCGCGACGCCCTCGTCCACGCCGATCCCGAGCGCGCGCGGCGGGGATCGGTCGGCCATCGAGTCGTGGAGGGCGCGCGCGAGGAACGCGGAGAGCCGCCCGAGCCGCCCGCGCTGCTGGAAGTGGACGTCGACGAGGACGTCGCCGAGGCCAGCGGCCGGGGGGTAGTCGATCACCCGCTTGGTGAGGCTGATCTTGGGATCGAACGGATCGGCGAGCGCGACCGCGCTCGTGACCGACTCCGAGATCGCGTTCAACGCGTCGAACGTGAACGCGCCTTGGATCATCGCGCCGGCGCTCGTGCCGCCGACGACGCCTCCGCGCGCGTGCACCCCGGCGACCGCCTTCATGAGCGCCGAGCCCTTCCAGCGGACGTATTGGGCCTGGTCGCCGCCCGCGAACCACACCATCTCGGCCGCCGCGACGACTTTGGCGGCGTAGGCGTAGTCCGCGAGGGTCGGCGCCCCCGGCAGGAGCAGCGTCTGCACCGACCTCCAGGGGGCGAGGCCGTCGATGTAGGCGTCGTAGCCGCTGCCGCCCGAGGCGCGGAGGACGACCACGTCGCCGCCGCGAGCGGTCTTGCTGCCGGTGATCGTGTCGTGCGCCCACACGAACGCGGCGTCGACGTCGGGCCCGCCCGCGAGCACGAACCCCGGGCCCTTCGGCGGGGTCGGATCGTCGGTGGGATCGCCGACGCGTGGGAACACGGTCAAGGTGAGCGGGCCGAGGTCTTCGGCGTCGCGCCCGGCGTCGACGACCGGGGAGCCGGCGTCGCGTGACGCCTCGGGGGCCTCGCCGCCGGCGTCGCGCGGCGGGGTGAGCGGCGGCGGCCTGCCGGCGGCGTCGTCCGAGCACGCGCCCGCGATCGTCGCGGCGCCGACGAGGAGGCTCGCGAGGAGGGCGGCGCGCGAGCGTGGCCCGAGGCGGGGCCGCGCGGGATCGGCCGGGCCGCGGCCGCCTCGAGCGCGACGCCTCGGACGAGGAGCGGGGCCGACCATCCAGCCAAGAATACCATCGGCCGCGTCTTCTCGTGCAGAGAAGCTCGCGCTGCTGCATCATGGACGACCTCGTGAGATCGCGGGCCGGCCACTCGGTGTCATCTCCCACGCTCGGCGCGTTGGCTCGGTGCGTCCGCGGCGCCTGCGTCGCGGGCCTCGCGTGCGCGGCGGTGGGGTGCGGCGCGCCCGCGCACCCGCCTCCGCCGTCGATCGTGCGGCGCGCGCCGCCGCCGGGCCTGCCCGAGGCGCTGCCCGACTCTCCCGCGCGCCCGCCCGCGGACGGCCTCTGCGACGACCCGTCGGGCCCAGGCGACGGCTCGGGGCGCTTCGGCGACTTGGTGTCGGAGCTCGTCGCGGGCGCCGCGAAGAAGCCGTTCGAGCCGATCCCG
>JAEUKG010000166.1 GCA_016794325.1 Myxococcales bacterium
GGAGTAAGCGCCGCGTGACGGGCCGGTGACCGAGGCGAGGCGAGCGACCGGCGCGGGAGCTCAGACGGGCAACGGGCACACCTCGGCGGGGGCGGGGACCTTCGCCTGAACGCCCGGCAGGCGCTCCCGCGCGAGCGCGGCGAACGCGGCGTTGGCGCCGGCCACGTGGGTCGCGATCACGTGGCCCGCGAGCGGGTCCGAGAAGTAGGACTCGGCGTGGCTCGGGAAGACGAGCTTCGATCCGAGGGTCCGGGCCGCCTCGACCGCGTCTTCGGGCCGCATCACCTGCAGCGGTCCGCCGCGGAGCCGCGTGCCGTCGACGGGGAGGATCGCGGCCGTCGGCCGAAAGCGCTCGCCGATGGCCGCGATCCCCGGAAAGAGCCGTGAATCGCCCGCGAAATAGACCGAGCGGCCGGCGCCTTCGACCACGAAGCCGATCTCGTAGACGTCGTGCTCGGCGGGCACCGCGGTCACCTTGGCGGCGCCCACGTCGGTCGACTCCCAGGGGGCGAGGACGCGCACGTCGGTGAAGCCCCGCGCCTTGGCCTTCGCTGCGAGGCCGGCGGTGGCGACGATGGCCGCGGCGCGCTTGTCCATCCGATCCATGGCCGGCATGTCGGCGTGGTCGGCGTGATCGTGGGTCACGAGGATGGCGCCGAGCGGGCCGAGGCCCTCCGGCCGGACCGCGGGCCCGACGGCGTGGGCCATCGCGCCGAAGGCGGGGTCGTCGAACCACGGATCGGTGAGGAGCCGCACCCCGGCGATCGAGAGCAGGTGGGTGGAGTGCCCCACGTGCACCATCGCCCCCGCGGCGAGCGCCGGCTCCGCGACGAGGCGGGCCATGGCCTTCGCCCACGCCTCGGCCGCGGTGGCGGGGCGGATCCGCGCGTGATCCCACTTCCCCGAGAGCGACTCGTATTCGAGCAGCGACAGCCCCGCCAGCGACGCCAAGGCGCCGAGGACGCGGCGGCGCGTGATCAGGCGCCTCAAGCGCCCGACAGCGGCAGGCGGACCTTCCCGGTCCGGAGCTGAGCCTTCTTGTTCTCCCATTGCAGCACTCCGAGCTTGTCGGCTTCGAGGGTGGCGTTCGGCGCCCACGCGGAGGGGTCGGTGAAGGTGCGATAGTTCTTGGCCCGGTTCGCGGTCGAGAAGCGCCCCAGGAACCGCGCGAAATCGTAGCCGTCGAGCAAATAGAGGAGCTGGCCGGCGTCGGCGGCGAGGTGCCGGTTGGCGAGCATGCGGAGGCCCTCGGCGTAGTGCTTGCGCCACGCGCCGTCGACCGGCGGGCGGGTCATCTCGCGGAGGATGGCGGCGGAGACGAACGCCCGCTCGACGACCGAGGACCCCTTCGGCCGGCGGCTCCAGTTCCGCAAGACGCGATCGTAGAGGAGGTCGGCGCCGTACGCGTTTTCGTACAGCCAGACGTAGCCGTCCATGAGCTCGTCGCGGGTCATGTTGCGCGGCTCGAACACGACGTGGCGCGTGTCGTAGAGGTCCCAGCGCTCGTGGTCGAGGCGGCCCGCGGCCTTCATGTCGTCGAAGAGGCCGGTGCCGGGCATCGGCGTCAGGATGCTGAAGAACGGGTAGAGGATCCCCGTCTTCTGGATGAAGTCGAGGGTCTGCTGGAAGACGCCGCGGGTGTCGGTGTCGAAGCCGACGATGAAGTTGCCGATGATCGTCATCCCGCGGGCGTGGATGCGGTCGACGGCCTCCTGGTACGTGAGGCAGAAGTTGACGGGCTTGTCCATCGCCGCCAGCGACGCCTCGGTGACGGACTCGAAGCCGATGATGAGCGTGCTGCAGCCTGCGGCCTGGAACAGATCGAGCAGCTCGTCGTCGGCCGCGACGTTCATCGTCGTCTCGGCCGACCAGCTCGGGAGCTTGCCCGCCCGCGCGAGGGGGGCGAGCGCCCGCAAGAGGTCCTTCGTGTACCGCGTGCGGGAGATGAAGTTGTCGTCGACCACGTAGAGCGGCTTGCCGGCGGCGATGGGGCCGCGCGCCTTGGGCAGCGCGGCGAGCTCGGCGAGCACCCGGTCGATGGGCTTGAAGCGGAACTCCTGCCCGGAGATGTCGGGCACGCTGCAGAAGCGGCAGCGCAGCGGGCACCCCCGCGTCGTCTGGATCTGGTGGAAGAGGTAGCGGTCCGTCCTCGGCGTCGACCGCCACGCCGGGATCGGGATCCGCGCCATGTCGGGGAACCCCGCGGCGTCGTAGCGCTGGCCGAGCTTGCCGGCCTCGAGATCGGCCACCACCTTCGGCCACACGACCTCGGCCTCGCCGGTGACGACGCAGTCGACGTGTCGGAGCGCCTCGTCGGGCCGGAGCGAGGCGTGGATGCCGCCGAGGATGACCCGGCGCCCGCGCCGACGAAACTCCTCGGCGACCTCGTACACCCGCGTGACGCACGAGGTCTTGGCCGAGAGCGCGACGACGTCGCCGGGGACGTCGTAGTCGAGCGGCGCGAGGTGCTCGTCGACGTAGCGGACGTCGGTCCCGGCGGGGGTGCAGGCCATCACCGTCTGCATCCCGAGGTCGAGGAACGCGCGGTCGAAGCCGAGGCCCCGCAGGAGCACGTCCATCTCGTAGAGCTCGCGCTCGGTCGGGTCGGCGTTCTTCTTCGTGCCGATGAATGTAATTTGCATGTACTACCGCCCTCCCGCCGGGCGCCCCGTCAGCGCCGCCCCTGCTCCACGACGTCGCGCAAGGAAGGCCGCCGGCGCTCCTTGAGCGCCTCCCAGCCCGCCTCCAGCCGCCGCGCGATCTTGGAGCCGTCCCACGCGGTGAGCGCGACCTCCTGGAGCACCGTGCGCGGCTTCTCGCCGTCCGGCCGGATCGCGCGCGGCTGGCGCCAGCGCACCACCGCCCGCTGGACGCCGCTCCAGAAGCGCATGCGCGCGTCGAGCGAGAGGAGCGCGCCGCGGCGGATCTGCTCGCGCGCCTCGCTCGTCGTCCCGAAGCGCACGAGCGCCTCCTCGAGCCAGGTGCCGTGATCGATGTCCTGCTCCACGTGGAGGGTGAAGTAGGCGATCTCCTCCTCGCGGAAGCCGGCGCGGCGCAGGCCCGGGATCACGGCGTGGAACATCTTGGGGATCGCCCACTCGTGGCCGGGGCCGACCGCCCCGAGCCCGACGAGGAAGGGCTCGTCGTTGACGATGCGGCGGTGCTCGCGGATGAACTCGTGCGCAGGCTCGGGCACGATCGGCTCGCCGCCGCGATCGGGGACGGTGCTCCCGGTCGACCGCAAGAAGCTCCCGTACAGCGTCGCGTGGTCGTGCCCCTCGGACCCCTCGCCGTATTCGTCGACGAGCACCTTCGCGAGCCACAGCTTGGCGTCGCTGGTCGGCGCGCGCACGAGGAGGCGCTCGAGGTAGCTCGTGAAGACGCAGACGAGCGGGTAGTGGTTCTCGCCGAAGACGCGGTAGTCCTCGCGGGCGAACGGGCTCGTGGCGCAGCGCGCGAGGAAGAGGTGGTTGACCCCGGGGTGCTCCTCGATCTCCTTGCGGAGGGCGCGCAGGTACTCCTTCGCTTGGTCGGACATCACTCCCCCCCGGAGCCGCGCGCGGCGTCGTGCATGTCGTCGGCCCAGATGCGCCGCGGGATCTTCAGCCGCACGAGCTTGCCGTCGCGCTCGGCCTTCTTCGACTCCTCGTGCTCGTCGCCGCGCGGGTACTCGAC
>JAEUKG010000169.1 GCA_016794325.1 Myxococcales bacterium
CCTACTGGCACTCCAAGATGATGACCGAGAAGGTCTTGGACGCCTCGGAGATCATCGACTACGCCGACAACGCCGCCGGCGTCCTCGCGACCTCGGGCGGGCGCCTGAACCCGTACAAGCTGGGCGTCGAGCTCTACCGCAACATCGAGGAGCGCTGGGACAAGGGGCAGTTCGGCAAGGAGTGGGAGGAGTGCGACGACCTCGAGGCGAAGAAGAACTGGAACCTCCGCACCGGCCTCGGGAAGAAGAAGCTCCTCGAGGTGCGCTCGCTCTACAACGACGTCACGTTCATCGACGAGTTCCTCACCGCGGACTTCTGCCGTGATCAGAAGCTCTTCAGCTTCGGCTGGTCGAACCGCAACGAGCGCTACGAGATCGAGTCGCGCGAGTTCAAGCAGGTGAAGGAGAAGCTCCT
The DNA here is from genome assembly GCA_016794325.1 of Myxococcales bacterium. Taxonomy (GTDB): domain Bacteria; phylum Myxococcota_A; class Polyangia; order Polyangiales; family Polyangiaceae; genus SXNL01. Next base: position 416 of record JAEUKG010000169.1, read on the forward strand.
GTTCCAGCTCACCAACGCCGGCAACCCCTTCATCTTCGTGGAGGAGGGGAACTTCGAGAACAAGGGTGAGCTCCTCCTCCGGCACGACCACCAGGGCGTCGACCTCCGGGTGGACTACGCGCGCGAGGTCATGAGGAGCCTGGTGCGCATCTGGAAGCGCCCGGTGAACCTGCTCACCATCGTGGAGAGCAAGCAGACGATGCTCCGCTTCGACGGCAAGGAGCACACGTCGCGCGCGACGAAGGGGTGACCTCGATGGCGGCGTTCGTGCGCGACCCCACCCACTGGCTCAAGAAGCTCTTGCCCGACGAGTGGATCCGCGCGGCGCTCACGGAGGTCCGGCGGGCCGAGGAGGCGTACGCCCGCGGCGACGCGCGCGGCGGCCTCGCGGGCTGCCGGCGCGCGGCGGGGATGGCGTTGAACGCGGCGCTGGTCGTCCGCCCGGTCGAGGCCTGGGGCCGGAGCTACGTCGACCACCTCCGCGCGCTCGCGACCGACGCGTCGGCTCCCGAGGCGGTGCGCAAGGCGTGCCGCCTGCTCCTCGACACCCAACCTCCGGGCGCCCCGCTCGTCACCCTGCGCGGCCCGCGCGGGAACGCGGCGGTGGTCGAGGCCGCCAAAGACGTGATGGCGCACGGCTACGCGCTCGTGAAGCGCGAGGCGCCGCTCGAGATCGAGGAGCCCTCATGATCGCCTCGCCCCGCCTCGCCGCCGCGGTCGCCGTCGTCGTGACCGCCGCCGCCGTCGGGTGCGGCCCCGATCGCCCCGCCGACGGTCCGCCGCCGCCGCCGCCGTCGGCTGCGGCTCCGGTCGCGCCGGCCCCGCCTCCGTCGGCGCCGCCTCCCGCGGCGTCGAGCGCGGCCGTCGCGCCGCCGCCGCCTGCGGCGCCGAAGCTCCCGCCGCCGAAGCCGACCACGATCCCGCTGCGGCGCGGCCACGAGCCCGCCGACGAGCTCGTCGACAAGGGCGACGCCGCGTTCGAGGCGGGCGACGCGGCCGAGGCCGCCAGACAATACGCGGCCGCCAAGAAGCTCGATCCGAAGCACCCTGGCCCCCACGTGGGGGAGGTGCGCCTCCGCCTCGCCAAGCTCGACGTCCCGCTCGACTACGCGTCGGCGAAGAACAAGCCCGAGCTCAAGCCGATCGTCGCCGACTTGAAGAAGATCGCGGCCGCG
>JAEUKG010000329.1 GCA_016794325.1 Myxococcales bacterium
GAACCGCAACGGCCGCAGCCGGGGCCCCTCGGCCGACAGCACCGCGAGCGCGCGATCGGCGTCGGCGCCACGGACGATCAGGGTCTGCTTCAGCGCGTCGAAGATGACGACCGTGGCCTCGTCGAGGAAGTGGGCCAGACGGCGCGGCCCGCGGAGGGGTCCGACGGGCTCGAGGGCGTGGACGATGTCGTAGGAGAGGTATCCGACGGCGCCGTCCGCGACGCGGGGCAGGTGGGGCTCGGGACGTGAACCCTCACGAGCCTCGGCGAACCGGCGCAGCACCCCGAGCACCTCGCCGAGCGGAGCCGTGGAGTGGGTGCCGGTGTCGTCGATCGCGAGCGTCTGGCCGTCCTCGGCGAGATCGATGGTGAGCACGCGTCGCGGCCAGACCCCGAGGATGGAGTAGCGCCCCCAGCGCTCCCCCCCCGGTCGGTGCCGACTCCAGGAGGAAGGAGGGGCCCTCGGACGCGCGTCGGAGCGCGGCATAGGCCGTGACGGGCGTCCAGCCGTCGGAGGCGAGGACATGCATCATTTCGGCGACCATACCGGGCCTGCGGTGCGAGCGTGAGTCCCGAAGCAATGGCGTGACGAGTCTCACGGCTCGGCCCTCTGGCCCCTGGCTGTGCGGGCGCGCAGGTCTCCGAAATCGCTTTGGCGGCGGGGCACGTCGGTCTAACCTGCTGTTTCCGCACTCCGATGCCGCGAACTTCCGCCGCGCGACGCCCGAAGAGTATCCTCGCCCCCGACATGCCCACCGGAACACGCCACGCCGTCGTCGTTGAGTGTGGGCTCCCTGGCTCGAGGCTGCCGGTCGGCTCGGGGCTGCAGGGCTGACCATGGCCATGGGGAAGCTCACGATCGAGGACGACGAGGGTCAGAAGACCGTCGTTCCGCTCGTGCGTGACGAGTACACGATCGGGCGGCGCGAGGGGCACACCATCCGGCTCACCGAGCGGAACATCTCCCGCGACCACGCCAAGGTCCGCAAGACCGACGGCGTCTGGACCATCGAGGATCTCGGCAGCTACAACGGCGTGTTCGTCAACGGGCACCGGCTCTCCGAGGCGCAGAAGCTCCTCACCGGCGACCTGATCCTCATCGGCGACTATCGCATCGAGGCCCACGACGACGAGGCCCGCGCGATCCCCGCGGCCATCGCCGCGCCGCGTTCGAGCCCGCCCGTCGCCATCTCGAGCCGCCCCGCGGCACCAGCGGCCCCGCCGAAGGACGATCTCCCGCACCGGTTGGTCGTGCTGATAGGCGACGAGGCCGGGCGCCCGTTCCCGCTCGAGAAGCCGCACATGACGGTGGGCCGCGGCGAAGACGTCGACGTGCGCCTCAACCACACATCCGTCTCGCGTCATCACTGCGCGATCGACGCGCTCGACGGCGGGCAGTTCGAGGTGCTCGACAGCGGCAGCGCCAACGGCATCCGGGTCAACGGCCAAGAGGTGAAGAAGGCGCTGCTCGCGCCGGGCGACACCATCGAGCTCGGTGATCTCATCCTCAAGTACGTGCCGGCGGGACAGACCTTCGTCCTCGACGCCAGCGCCGCCGAGGCCGCGCGCGACCTCGAGCGCCGCCGCACGAAGGGCGGCGGCACCACGTGGGCGAGCGTCGGCCTCGCGGGGGTCTGCGCGGCGATCGCCGGCCTCGTCGTCGCCACGTCCGGGGGCAGTGACGG
>JAEUKG010000335.1 GCA_016794325.1 Myxococcales bacterium
GACGCCGCCGGCGGCCACGCTCGTCGAGCGGGTGACGGCCACGTAGCCGGGCGCGCGAACCTCCACCGTGTGCGCGCCGGTCACGACGCGCGCCGGCGACGCGAGCGGGAGGGAGCCGACGCGCGCGCCGTCGATGAAGACCTCGGCGCCGGGCGGGCCGCCGCGCACGTCGAGCTCCCCGAGGTGGGACTGCACGACGCCGAGCGCGGCCTCGAGCGGACCTCGGTGCTTCTTGATCCACGGGTCGTCGGCGCCGATCGCGAGGACGAGATCGCGCTCGGCGGCGATCCACCTCCCGAGCGCCTGCTCGGCGAGCGCGACCTGCGCGCGCGCGCGCGGAGTCGGCGACTGCGCGAGCGCGCGCCGGAACAGCTCGAGCGCTTGCTCGTCTGTCCCCTGCTCGCGGAGCTCGATCCCGCGGGTGATCAGCGCCTCGGCGTCGTCGGCGCGGGCGCGCGACGGGGCGAGCGCGAGCCCGAGGCCGAGGAGGACGGCGAGGCCGAGGGCCCGCGCGCCGACGTCAGTGGAGGATCGGAGCGCCATTGGGGGCTGGTCCGGCCCCGCTCGTGCGGGCGGGGGCCGCGGCGGTCGCCGGGGGAGCCGCGCTCGCGGGCGGCAGCGAAGACGTCGGTGGCCGCGCGGGCGAACCCGCCGCCGCTCGCGCGACCGGGAGGGCCGACACGGCGACGGTGGGCGGGACGGCGCTCGACGCGGGGCTCGGCGAGCTTGGGGGCGTGGTCGGCGCCGGGGCCGCGCTCGCGAGCGACTGCGGCGCGCGCGGCGGCTCGGCGCTCGGCGCCGCGCTCTCGACCTTCGGGCGCATCGTCACGACGTAGAAGACCGCGGCGAAGCCGATGGCGCAGACGCCGATGCCCGAGAGCAGCCCTCCGGCGAAGCTCCGCCGGCGTTCGGTGCGCGAGCGCGTGCTCGTCGCGCCCCACGTCGTCGTGGTGGACGCCTTCTCGTCGGCGGGGGCGAGGGCCTTGCCCGAGCTGCCCGAGCCCGGCGCGACCGCGACCGCCGGCGCGTCGCGGGACGCGCGGGGCGGCGGATCGTCGATGCCCTGCGAGCGCGCCGTGTCGGCGAACGATCGCCACGGCCGCTCCGCCATCGCGCCGGCGCCGGTGCTCTTGGCGAACGGCTCGAGCGCGAGCGCGAGCTCGGCGACGTTCGGGAAGCGGAGCGCGGGATCCTTCTCGAGGCAGCGCATCACCGCCATCGCCAGGTCGCGCGGCACGTCGGGGGCGAGCTCGACGAGCGGAGGCGGCGCGTCTTGCACCACCTTCAGGCAGAGCTCCGTCACGCTCTCGGCGTCGAACGGCACCCGCCCCCCGCACAGCTCGTAGAGGACGACGCCGAGCGCCCACACGTCGCTGCGCGCGTCGGCGTGCTTCGCGCTGCGCATCTGCTCCGGCGCCATGTAGAGCGGCGAGCCGAGGACGGTGGAGGTGTCGGTGAGGGCGAGCTCGCCGATCGCGGCGGGCCCCGACGCCTTCGAGATCCCGAAGTCGAGCACCTTCACGAGGGGCGCGCCGCCCACCTTGCGGGTCAAGAACAGGTTCTGCGGCTTGAGGTCGCGGTGCACGATGCCGAGCGCGTGCGCCTCGACGAGGGCCTCGCAAGCCTGGAGCACGTACTCCGCCGCTTCGTCGGCCGGCAGCTTGCCGCCGCGCTCGGCCCGAACGCGCGCGAGGTCGCTCCCTTCGAGGAGCTCCATGACGATGTACGGGTCGCC
>JAEUKG010000293.1 GCA_016794325.1 Myxococcales bacterium
CGCGCTTGCCGCCGAGGGTGAGGTTCCGCGGCACCCCCGGCGCCGGGCGGTAGGTGCCAGAATATCCGTTGTGGGATACATCGAGGTCGACGAGCCGGGTGCGCAGGGCGAGCTCGTCGTGGGGGACGTGGGGGCTCACCCGGAGGCCGCGCGCGGTGGCCGACAGGCCGGCGACCCGGAGCGCGCCGAGCATCGCCATCGCGTGGACGTTGGCGTTCATGGTGGGAAAGTCCGTCATCGGCGTGACCGGGCTCGCCCACGTCGCGCCGTCGCCGGCGTCGGCGCCGTCGGGCCCGCTCCAGACGTGGAACCACACGGTGGGCTGGGTCCGCGCGCGCGTCGCGAGGCTCGTCTTCGCGAGGTGGGCCCACCCGCGCGCCTCGTCGCTCTCGGCGTAGCCCCAGGTGAGGAGCTGGGCGATGGCCGGCCACACCTGCCCGCCCTTGGTGAGCGGCGCCCCGACCGGCGAGGGATCGTCGAGATCGCGCGCGATCGCGCCGAGGAGCGCCCGCCGGCGCTGGCCCTCCTCGGGCCCGAGGAGGGCCCACACCTGCGACTCGAGATCGACGCTCCCCGCGCCGTGGAGGACGCCGTCGCCGTAGTACACGCGCCCGTAGTGATCCCCGACCCACGTCGCGCGCACCGCCGCGTCGAGGGCGGGGAGGCGCTGGTCGATCTCGCCCGCGAGCGCCGGGTCGTCGGCGCGGAGGAGCTCGGCGACGCCGGGCAAGACCGCGAGCGCCATCTGGCTGTTGGGGACGCTCTCGCCCTTCGCGATCGCGAGCGCGCGATCCGGCGCCGCGACCACGATGCCGTCGCTCCAGTCGCCGGTGCCGACCCGCAGGAGCCCGTGGGGGCCGAAGCCGACGTCGTCGAAGAGGTGTCGGACCGCGCGCTTCGCGTGATCGCGCGCCGAGGCCTCGTTCTCGGGCCTCTTCGGCCAATACGACACCCGCCGGTCGAGGAACGCGACGTCGCCGGTCGCGCCGACGTATTCGTGCAGCGCGAGGAGGAAGAAGAGGTCGAGATCGCTCGGCGCGGCGTGGAGACCGAGCGCGTCGTCGAGCTTGCCGTGCCCCTGGAACGCGTAGGAGAAGCGCCCGCCGTCGGCGAAGGCGAGCCCCATCGTCGTGACGAGCTGCTCGCGCGCGAGGTCGGGGTGGGTGTAGACGAGCGGGAGCGCGAAGAGCGACGTGTCGCGCGTCGCCCCGTCCGCGCCGTGCAAGTAGAGATAGGCCGACCCCTGGGGCACCACGTGCGTCCCCCAATATTCGCGGTAGCCCACGCTCGCCTCGATCTGCGCCGAATGCCAGGCGAGCTCGCGGTGCAGCCACGGGTCCTTCGGGGTCGCGAAGTAGAGGAGCGAGTCGCGCAGCGCGGCGCCGTGCTCGCGCCGGAGGTCGCGCGTCGCGTCGGCGAGGGACGGCTCGAGGGGGAGCTTCGCGCCCATCGACGTCGCCCCGTACGCGAACCGGAGGGTGACCGACTCCCCCGGCGCGAGGGACAGATCGCTGCGCACCACGAAGGCGCGCGGCTGGCCGTCGCCGCTCTCGGGGGCGTCGCTCACCCCGCCCGCGAGCTCGCCGGGGGCCCGGGCGGCGACGGCCGCGGGGTGCCCGACGTCGCCGTCGCCCCAGAACGACGCGTCGCGGGTGTAGACGTCGCTGACGGGCCCCGAGAGGACGGCGAGGAAGGGATCGGCGGGGTAGTGGTCGACGGCGTCGGGGACGTCGCGCGCCGGGGGCGCGCTCGGGCCCGCGTGGGCGCGGCGGAGCACGAGGGCGCGGGCCTCGGCGTCCCACGTGACCCGCTCCGCGAAGAGGGCGTTCCTCGCGTCGCGCCGCGAGGCGGCGGTTCGGGGGAGGCCTCGGAGCGCCTTGCCGGAGACGACCCAGTCGATCTCGATCGGGCGCCGGGTGACGTCCCAGGGCTCGTAGTGACGGAGCGCGCGCCGGGTCGCGCCGCGGTTCTCGAGGGTGACCTCGTCGACCACGAACGGCGCGTCGCCGTGCGGCGCGACCGTGCGCCGCCGCACGAAGACGTCGCGGTGGAGCATCGTCGCCTCGGCGTAGCCCATGCCGAAGCGGCGCGTGGTCGCCGAGCCGCGCGGCCGCCACTTGTAGGCGGTGGTCCAGGTGGCCTCGCCGTCGTCGAGGTAGGAGTAGCCGCCCGCGCGCCCGCGCGGCGCCTTCGGGTCGTCGGGGTCGCCGGGGTCGAGCTTGTCGAGGTAGGTGACGCCGCGGTCCTGCACGACCACCTCGACGTAGCCGTCGTTCGAGGCGAGGGCGTTGACCCGGTGGTTGCCGAACGCGGCCCAGTGGTCGCGGTGGCTCACACCATCCGTGGTGGGATAGACGGCGCGGTCGTCGGCGTTCTGGTCGAGCCCGTAGTCGAAGGCGGGGAGCCCGAGGTCGTCGACGGCCCAGGCCCCGAAGATCCCGCCGCCGACGTTGCAGGGCGCGAACGCGGTCGCGCTCGTCGGGGCGTCGCACCGCTCGGGGGGAGGGGCGTAGGGCGCGTCGGCCGGCGGGGGCGCGCCCTCGCCCTCGCCGCGGCAGCCGGCGAACAGCGCGCCGACGAGGGCGGCGGCGAGGAGGGGGGGCGCTCGACGCGTGGGCATCTGCACGTCGTCTTGGCGCGGCGCGCCTCCGCTGTCCAATCGCCCCCGGCGTCAATTCGATGACCGCTCGCGCCGTCGGCCATTGCCACGCCGGGGGGCCCGGGCTAAGACGGCCTCGTCTTCGGAGGCGGGAAGCTCGGTGCAAATCCGACGCGGAGCCGCCGCTGTAACCGGGGACTCGACCTCGAACCGCCACTGGAAACATGCAGTCTGCATGTGTCTGGGAAGGCCGAGGCCGGGGCCGATCCGGGAGCCAGAACACCCCTCCGAGGGCGACGCGTCGAGATCGCCGCGTCTTCTCCCGTTCCGCGCGAGCTTCGCGGAGGAGGCTTCGAATGAAGGTCCGGTCCGTCCTCGTCGTTTTCGTCCCGCTCGCCGTCGCCGTCGCCCTCGGGGCCTGCAGCTCCGCCGACGCCGCGGCCCCCGACGGTCCGGGGAGCACCGGGGGGCAGTCCTTCGACGGCGGGCCGGTCGCCGTCGTCGACAGCGGCAAAGCTCGCGTCGACGGGGGCTTCCAGACGCCGGACGGCGCCGTGCTCCCGAGCGACCGCTTCGCGAGCCAGGTCGTGTCGTTCACGCCCGGCGAGTGCGCGGGCTTCGGCATCCCGCTCCTGCCGGACGTGGTGCTCGGGCCGCCGGTCGGCGCCGGCGATCGCCAGGGGAGCCTCGACGTCGTCTCGCTCGGGGCAGGCGGGTCGATCGTCCTCGGCTTCGCCCCCACGGCGATCGTCGACGGCCCCGGCCCCGACTTCATCGTGTTCGAGAACGCGTTCTTCGCCGGCGGGGATCCGTCGCGCCCGTTCGCCGAGCCGGCGGAGGTCAGCGTGTCGGACGACGGCATCACCTGGCGCGCCTTCCCCTGCGCGACCTCGGCGCCGTGGGCGGGGTGCGCGGGGACGCGGCCCGTGCTCTCGGCGCCCGACAACGGCGTCTCGCCCTTCGATCCCGAGGCTGCGGGCGGCGACGCCTTCGACCTCGCGACGGTGGGGCTCGCGAGCGCCCGCTACGTGAAGATCGTCGATCGGTCGCCCTCGACGTGCCCGGCGGGCGCCGGCCGCCCCAACACGTTCGGGTTCGACCTCGACGCGGTCGCGATCCTCCACCGCTGACGGCGATCGCGGGGCGGCGGCCCCGGAGGCGCGCTCGCCGGCCGCGCCCTGTTGCCCGGGCGCGCGCCCGTCGCTAAGGTCCCGCCCGATGTCATCCCGAACCGCGCAGCCGCTCCAGCTCGACGCGCTCAAAGGCGTGAGCGCCAAGACGGCGCTCGGCGTCATCCTCGCCGTGAGCCTCCTCGCGCTCGGGCTCCTCGTGGCCGTCATCTACGGGCACGGCCGAGCTTCGTCGGCGCCGGCTTGGGTGGGGCATCTGCCGGCGGTCAACGCCACGCTCAACGGCATCAGCGCGACCCTGCTGGTCCTCGCGGTGCGCGCGGTGAAGCGCAAAGACGCGGCCGGTCACGCGCGCTGGATGCTCGGCGCCCTCGGCTCCTCCGCGCTCTTCCTCGTCTCGTACATCGTCTACCACGCGGTCCACGGCGACTCGAAGTTCGCGGGCCAGGGGCTCGTGCGGCCCGTCTATTTCTTCGTGCTCGTCACCCACGTCGTGCTGTCTGCGGTGGTGCTTCCGCTCATCTTCACGAGCTTCTTCTTGTCGCTGTCGGGGCGCTTCCCCCAACACAAGAAGGTGTCGAAGGTGACGTTCCCGGCGTGGCTCTACGTCTCCGTCACCGGGGTCGTCGTCTTCGCGATGCTCCGCGCCTACGCCTGAGCTCGACCCCCAAGAATTCGTTGGCTGGCCAACGAATTTCGGGAGACCTCCCGCGGTCGGGGGTGCGCTCGAGGACCTCCGCCGCGCACGCACGCGGAGTAGGTGAATGTGCGCAAGGCATGGGAAAGCGCTCCCTTCCGTCCAACCCCTCAGTTATGCTCCCCGCGCGCCGCGCCGTAAGGGCGGCATCGTCCGAGCCGTTGCTCGAACGGTGCACCCGATTCGGCCCCTCGGCCGAGGGCACGCGGGCACCGCAACAGCAAAGCAAGGAGCTTAGGGTGAACAAGCACGTTACGACAGCCGCGACCCTGGCGCTTTTCCTGGCGGCCGCCGCATGTGGCGACAAGAAGGACCAGCCGCCGCCGCAGACCGCCCAGAACAGCTACGCGACGCAGCCGGGGCAGCCGGGCTACCAGCCGCAGCCGGGGCAGCCGGGCTACCAGCCGCAGCCGGGCTACCAGCCGCAGCCGGGTTACCAGCCGCAGCCGGGCACGCAGCCGCAGCCCGGCACGCAGCCGCAGCCGGGCACGCAGCCACAGCCGGGCACGCAGCCGGGCCAGCCGGGCGTGCCGGGCCTTCCGTTCCCGATTCCGGGCATGCCGGGCCAGCCGCAGCCGGGCCAGCCGGGCCAGCCAGGCCAGCCGGGCCAGCCCGCCCCCGCGGGCGGCAGCGCGCAGGCGATCGACCCGAACCTCGCCGGCGTGGCGGCGGTGCCGCTCCAGACGCTCGCGACCAGCGAAGCGCCGGGCATGGCTCGCGAGGGCAACATGATCGCCGGCAACTTCCAGACGGGGCAGACGCTGGAGCAGGCGTTCACGCTCGCGCCGGGCAAGTGCTACACGGCGGTCGCCGTCGGCGCCGGTCCAAACATGCAGGTCGACATCACGATGGTGGCGACGGCGCCGGTGCCGATCCCGGGGTTCAACCCGCAGTTCGGCTCCGCAGCCGGCAAGCCGACGCCCACCGGCTCGCAGTCGGTCCTCGGGTCGAAGAACAACTGCATCCGTCTCGCCCTCTCCCCGATGCCGGTCCAGGCGAAATACGTCGTGACGGTGAGCAAGGGCGCGGGCGTCGTCGCGGCGCAGCTCTACTCGAAGTAACGGCGCCTGCAGCGTGACGCTGCGTGAGGCGAGGGCCACGGGTCACGACCCGGCGGCCCTCGCTGCTTTTGTGGTCGTCAGCCAACGCAAACGCAAACGCGGGTGCGAGCCCAAGCCCCAAGCCCCCAAGCCCCCACCCCCCACCCCCCACCCCCCAGCCCCCCCCCCCCCCCCCCCCCCCCCCCCCCCCCCCCCCCCCCCCCCCCCCCCCCCCCCCCCCCCCCCCCCCCCCCCCC
>JAEUKG010000339.1 GCA_016794325.1 Myxococcales bacterium
GCCGCCGCCTCCACCGCCGCCGCCGCCGCCACCTCCACCTCCGCCCCCGCCTCGTCCGCCGCGCCCCGACTGCCCGAGCAGGGCGAGCGTCGCGTCGAGCGTCGCCGAGAGCACGACCGGGACGCGCAGCTTGCGCAGCCCGTCGGCGATCGCGCGCTCGTCCCCCGCGCGCGCGACCTGCGACGCGACGACGACGGCGATGACGCGCATGACCATCGTGGCGCCGACGATCGCTCCTCCGGCGTTGAGCTTCAGCCCGAAGAGCCACGGCAGGGCGACCCAGCGATCGACCTCCGGCGACTCGGCGGTGAGCGCGTACGACGCGAGGATGAACGCCACGAACGCCCAGAGCTTCACGACCTGTCGCGCGAGCCTTCGGACGCCGAGACCGACGACGAGCCACAGCACCATCTGCCCCGCCAGCACCGGGCCGACGGTGACCGGAGAGCGCAGGAAGAACACCACCACCGCGCTCGCGAGGAGGTAGCCCACGCGGAGGCGCGGGTCGAGGGTTCGTCCGGGCGGCACCATGGCTCGCCTCGGAGTCTACACCCTCACGTCCGCCCGCTCGCCGATGCCGCTATTTGATCGGCGGACACTTCGAACGCTGGACGTCGTTCTTGACCGCCGGGAGCCGGCGCATCGCGGTGATGATCTCTTTGAGCTTCTCGTCCGAGAGCCCGGTGTAGTGCTGCATCGGAGGGCAGAGCGTGAGCCCGTCCTTGCCGACCCCGTCGCGGATCGCGAACTTGAGCTGGTCGTCGGTCCACGAGCCGATGCCGGTGTCGTTGTCGGGCGTGAGGTTCGGCGCGTAGAGGGTCGCGCGCCCCGCGCTCGTCGTCTGCTCCTTGTCGGCGAGGCGCGCCCCGCCCGCGAGGCGCTTCGAGCGGTCTTGGGTGTGACACGTGTCGCACGGGGAGAGCACGTCGTTGGTCTGCCCCGAGCTCGTGGTGGCCGCCGACTCGCTCGAGCAACCACCGACGAAGCTGCCCGTGGCGAAGGCGCCGAGGGCGGAAATGCACGCGATCCAGAGCGTCGTTCGTCGCATCGAAGAGTGGGCCTCCTGCCTGGTCATCCACCGGGCGCGGGCGCGAAAGAGCCCCGTGCCACCAGGGTAGCACGGGGCTCGGGGCCGAGGGGCGCGAGGGCGGTCAGGGCGCGCAGGTGCCGGCCTTGTACGCGGCGACGGTGTTGGTCACCATCGTCTGGATCGCCTGCTCCGCCTGCGGGGAGATCGTGTACTTGGGGTGCGAGTAGGGCGCCCCCGTCTGGGTCGCCACGCCCTTGGACTTCACCGCGTCCGACGGGATGACGTCGGTGCCGTTCATCCCGAAGAACTTGTTGATGAACGGCCGGGTGCGGACGAGGTCGGTCGTGTACGTCTGGTTCTGGAGCCCGGCGACCATGCCATAGTCGCCGCCGGCGTGGCACGACGCGCACGCGGCCTGGCCCGCGGGGACGTTGCAGCTATGGCACTGGTTGCCGTTTTCGCCCTGGCGCTGCACGGTCGCGATGTTCCGCACCGCGGCCTCGGCGGCCTTCCAGTCGGCGGGGTTGATGCACTTGCCGATCTTGCCGAGGATGTCCTCCGGCGCCTTCTGGCCGACGCGCTCGAGGCCCTCCTTCTGGAGCCACGTCTGCATCTTGCTCATCTGGTCCGCGGTCGGCTCGGTGCCGGCGCCGGTGTGCTTGTGCGTGACGAGGATGCTGTTCGTGGCGACGATGTACCCGCGTTGATCGAAGAGCTGGTAGGTCGCCGAAGCGTCGGTCGACATGAACTTCGGGGCGCCCGCAGCGCCGGACGAGTGGCAGCCGCCGCAGGTGCCGTTGAGGCTCGCGTAGACGTTGTCGATGAAGTACTGCCGCGCCTGCGAGTCTTTGCTGCCCGGGCCCGACTGGGGGATGGGCGCGGGCGCGTCGTTCGTCTGCCGCGGGTTGTTGTCCTTCGTGCCGGGCGGGGCGGGCTCGTTGTCGCCGCCGCCGGGGTAGTTGCCGCCCTGACCGAGCTGTCCCGAAGTCGCGCCGTCGCTGCAAGCGATGAGAGCGGCCGCGGAAAGTGCTGCGATGAGAAGGTAGCGTCCCATGATTGGCAATCTCCCTCGACGATGACCTATACCAACGAGCCCAGTAACTCCTGCCGCGCTCAGGCCTTCTTGCGGCGGCCGACGAGAGCCGCGAGGCCCACCGCGACGCCGATGAGGGCGAAGCCGCCCGCGCCGCCCGAGCGGCCCGAGGTGCTGCAGCCGCCGCCACCCTGCTGGCCGTTCGGGAAGTTGTCGTAGCCGCTCCAGGTGCCGCCGTTCTGGCCGTCGCCGTCGTCACCCTCGCCGCCGTTGCTCTGCGGCGTCGGGGCGCTGGGGAGCGGGCCCTTCGTCGACGGGTCGTTGCCCTCGACCACCGGGCCGGGGACGCCGTTGACCTTCACGTCCCAGGAGGCGGGGATGAGCGCGAGCTGCGCGGCGTAGGGCTTGTCGCCCTGGCCCTGCTGGCGCGCCTCGGTGTCGAAGCCCGACACGAGCGAGAGGGTGAAGCTCTTCAC
>JAEUKG010000038.1 GCA_016794325.1 Myxococcales bacterium
GGGCGCGCTCGAGGCGCTCCGCGCGGCGCGGGCTCGCATCACCGAGCGCGGCGCGCGCGGCTACTACACCGAGCAGAGCACCGGCGCGCTCCTCGACGCGATGGAGGGCGCGTCGGCGCCCCGGCTGGTCTCGTGCCGATCCGAGGCCGCCCGCCTCACCCTCGCCGCCGGCGACGGCGGCCGGGCGGTGGTGGAGCTGGTGAAGGCGGCGTTCGGCGACGCGGGCGCCCGGGGCGAGGGTGAGGCCGCCGCGGCCGCTCCCTGTCCGACGATGGCGCACGTCGCCCGGGAGCTCGCGCTCCAAGGCCGTCGGGTCGCGCGCGCGACGTGCACCCTGGACCTCCTCGAGCGCCTCGTGGGCAAAGACGGCGTGCTCGTGGTCCTCGAAGAAGAGCGCTCGATCGGGCGCGGCTTCCGCTTGGTCCTCGACGTGGAGCTCCATGCCCGCCTCCTCGTGCTGCGCGAGCCCGCGTCCATCGCGACCGCGGTGACGAGCTGGGGTCAGGAGGAGCTGCGGCTCTCGCTCTACGGGAAGAGCGCGCTCGTCGTGTTCGCCGACGCCGAGGTCGAGGCCGCGGCCGGCGTCGTCGACGACGCTCGGCTGCGGGAGATCGACCGCGCCGACGTCGACGAGGACGGCGAGGCGCCGCCGGTCGCGCTGGTGACGCGCATCACCGACGCGCTCCTCGAGGCCGACGCGGACTTCGAGCCGGCCCGCTACCGCAAGGGCCTCCTGCTCTTGCCCGAGGCGCGGCAGAGCCCGGACGAGTTCATTCGCTGGTACGCGACGGCGCGCGAGCGATTCCCGGAGGCCGAATACCCCGTGCAGCTCTACGCGCAGTTCTTGGCGGGGCGAGGGAACCACGCCGAGGCCGCCCTCGCGTGGCTCGAGGCCTGGCAGCGCGATCCGGGTGACGTGCGCAACGCCGCTGGGCACGGCGCCGCCCTGTACCGGCTCGGCGAGACGCGCGCCGCGGAGGTGGCGTTCCGGCGCGCGGCGACGCTCGCGCCCGCCGACCCCGCGCACGTGTATTGGTTGGCCCAGGCGGCGATCGCCCGCGGCGACCTCGCGCGCGCCGAGGAGCTCGCCACCATCGGGCAGGAGACCGAGCAGCCCGACAACGCGTGGCCGGAGTCGCTGCTCACCACCATCTTCGAGCGGCGCGGCGAGCTCGACCGCGCCTTCGAGGCGATGAAGGCGGCTTCGGTCAAGGAGCCCAGCGACGCATGGGCGGCGTGCCGCGTCGCGCGCCACCACGTCCGGCGCGGTGAGCTCTCCCTCGCGGGCGAGGCGCTCTCGCGCGCCCGCGGCCGCGCCGACATCTCCTCCGAGGCGAAGCGCGACGTCGACCAGCTCCACGTCGAGGTGCTGGTCGCGAGCGGAGACGTCGAGGGCGCGTGGGAGCTCGCGCTCGCGACCCTCGACGAGCACCCGCCGACGTGGGACGTCTACGAGGAGGCGTGCAAGCTGCTCCCGTTCCTCGTCGACGAGGCTCGCGCCGGCGCGATCTCCGCCCTCGGCGAGCGCGTCGCCAAGACGGGGGACGGCGACTTCGTGTGGCTGTGCCTCAAGTACATCGAGCGCTCCGCGCCCGCGCTCGCGCGCACGTTCTGCGAGGGGCTCCGAGCGGCGTCGATGGATGCCACCACGGTGGGCTGGAACGAGGCCCGGGCGCTCCTCCGGTCGCGCGACGACGCGGATCGCGAGCTCGCCAAGCAGCGCCTCCTCACCGTCATCGAGCAGGCGCGGTCGTTCGAGCCGCTCGTGGTCTACACCGCAGCGGCGCTCGAGGGTGATCCGAAGGCGATGCTCGAGCACCTGCGCATCGACTCGCGGCAATACCCGGCCGCGGTGTGGCTGCTGCAGGCCCGCGGGCTCGAGGCCACGGGCGAGGCGCGCGTCGCGGCGGGGATCCGCGAGCGGTGGGCCGAGCTGTCGGCGGACGACTGCCTGAGCAGCGCGGCGTGGCTCGTGACCGGGCGCTTCATCGACCTCGGGAGCGAGCTCGTCGAGCGGGCGCGCGCGCTCGCCCCCGACCACGAGCAGATCCCCTTCGTCGAGCTGCGGCTCGGGCTCACGTCCGGCGATCGGCC
>JAEUKG010000044.1 GCA_016794325.1 Myxococcales bacterium
GGGTGAGCGGCGACGCCGCGCGAGCCCCCGCGGCGGCGCTCGCGTGCGCCGAGGACATGCACCGCTTCGTCGAGGCGAGCGCCGCGGCGTGGGCCGAGACGTACGGCTTCGACGCCCGGGTCGCGATCGGCATCGCCTACGGCGACGCGGTGCTGGGGAACCTCGGCGGCGAGCTCCGTGTAGAATACACGGCGATCGGCGACACCGTGAACGTCGCCGCTCGGCTCGAGGGCCTCGCCGGGCCCGGCAAGACGCTGGTGACGAAGGAGCTCGCCGACGTCGGCGAGGGCTTCACCTTCGAGTCGCTGGGGCCACACGCGGTGCGAGGCCGGGCCGAGCCGGTGCAGATCTTCGAGGTGCGCACGTGAGCGACGAGGTCAGCGTCGATCCCCACGTCGGCCTCGTCGTCGGCGGGCGCTTCCGGGTCGAGGAGCTCCTCGGGTCGGGGGGCATGGCCCGGGTGTACCGGGCGACCCAGCTCTCGATCGGAGAGGACGTCGCCATCAAGTTCCTGGCGCGCATCTTCTCGCTCGAGCCCGACGTGCGCGAGCGCTTCCGGCGCGAGGCCTTGGCGCTCGCTCGGCTGCGCCACCCGGGGATCGTCTCGGTGATCGACTACGGCGAGCACGACGGCGAGCTCTACATCGTCATGGAGCTCCTGAAGGGGCAGCCGTTGTCGGAGGTCCTCGAGCAGGGCGGCGGCAAGCTGCCGCTGGTCCGGCTGTCGGTCGTCTTCGATCAGCTCCTCGCCGTGCTCGAGGCGGCCCACGCCGCCGGCATCGTCCACCGCGACCTCAAGCCGTCGAACGTCATGCTCCTCGACGCGCCCGACAGCGGGGACCGGATCAAGCTCCTCGACTTCGGGCTCGCCCACGTCCCCACCGAGGGGCCGAAGCTCACCCAGACCGGCCTCGTGCAGGGGACGCCGGCGTACATGTCGCCGGAGCAGTGCAAGGGGGAGCACGTCGCCGAGCCCGCCGACGTGTACGCGGTGGGGGTGATGCTCTACGAGGCGATGACCGGGCGCCTGCCGTTCGAGGGAGGGGGCGCACCGGTCCTGATGTCGCAGCACATGTTCGTGGATCCGCCGCCGATGTCCGCCGCCGACGCGCCCGTCGCGGCGGGGCTCGAGGAGGTGGTGCGGCAGGCGCTCGCGAAGCGGGCCGAGGACCGGCCGACGGTCTCGGAGCTGCGCGCGCTGCTCGCCTCGGCGCTCAAGGGAACGGATCCGGTGACGATGGCCGCGCACGCGACCGAGGAGCGCCGGCGCGGGGCCGCCCTCACGCGGAGCGAGCGCGCGCTGACGAGCCCGAAGCCGCGGGAGACGATCGCGGCGGCCACCCGCGGGGCGGCGTCGTCGCGCGTCGCCCTGGCGTGCGGGGACGGCGCGCGCGCCGAGTCGCTGCGGGCGACCCTCGGGGTGCGGGGCGTGGCCGTCGACCTCGTGCCGCCGGAGCCCGATGCAGCGCTGGGGCCCGTCGCGGCGCTCGTCGTCGACGGCGGGCTCGGCGAGGCGACGGTGAAGGCCATCCGCGGGGCGTCGCGGGTGCCGTTCCTCGTCTTCGACGTGCCGGCGTCGGCGGTCGCCGGCTGGGTTCGCGCGGGGGCCGGCGACGTCACCGTGGCCGGCGCCGACGACGCGGAGATCTCGCGTAAGCTCGAGAGGATCTTGAGGAGAGGAAGATGAAGCGCGCGGCTTGGCTCTTCGGCGTGGCGGCGCTCGTCGCATCGCCGATCGCGTCGGCTCAGACCATCGACTACGTGGTGAAGCCCGGGGACACCTGCGCGGCGATCGCGCAGCGCCACTACGGCGACTCGCGGCTCGTCGATCCGCTGCACGAAGCGAACCCGGGCCTCGGGCCGCCGCCCCACGCGCTCGCCCCCGGGCGCGTGCTCAAGATCCCGCCCAAGCCCGCCCCGAAGGCCGCGGGGCCCGACGCCAAGCTCGCGTTCGTGCGAAACCGCGTCGAGGTCCAGGCGGGGGAGACGAAGCCCGGCAAGCCGGACGACCCGCTGTTCCGCGGCAACCGCGTGGCGACGCGGGAGGCTTCGGCGGCGGGGATCGCGTTCCGCGACGAGTCGCAGGTGAGGATCGAGGAGCAGACGCTCGTCATCATCCTCGGCGACGTGCGCGGCGCGGCGAGCCGGCTCACCGCCAGCGACGCCACCCTCGTGACCGGGAGCCTGCGCGCCCGCATGTCGGAGCTCGCGGGGCGGCCGCCGCGCGTCGTCGACACCCCGTCGGCCCGCGTCGAGGTCACCGCCGGCGAGGCGAAGGTGAGCGTCGACGACAAGAAGACGACGAGGCTCGCGGTGCACGCCGGCCAGTCCAACGTCGCCGCCCAGAAGAAGACGGTGCCGGTCGCGGCCGGCTTCGGCTCGAAGGTCGACGACGGCAAGCCGCCCGCTCCGCCCAAGCCGCTGCCGCCGGCGCCGGTGTGGGACGGCGCGCCGCCGGTGGTGGTGACGCGCGCCGACGCGACGGAGGAGATCACGCTCCGGTACCGCGCCGGCGCCCCCTTCGACGCGCTCTCGGAGTGGCACGTGCAGGTGGCGCGCGATCGCGACTTCACCGACGTCCTCGTGGACGCGAAGGCGCCGCGGGCGGTCGACACGGTGGCGCTGCGGTCGCTCGGCCCCGGGCGCTT
>JAEUKG010000046.1 GCA_016794325.1 Myxococcales bacterium
TGAACTTCCTCGGGGCCGGCAAGACGGGCGACTACGTCGTGGCCGGGGCCTGGGGCGAGAAGGCGATCGCCGAGGCGAAGGCGACGGCGGGGGTGCTCGGGGGCGCGGCCCACCTCGCGTGCTCCACCGCGAGCGGCGACGTCGACCTCTGGCTGGGCACGCCGGCGGCCATCGCCCGCGCGTTCGTGGCCGACCTCGCGGGGCCGGGCCGCTTCGCCCCGAAATTCGAGCCCGCCGGCGACGTGAAGCTCCTGTCGGACCCCCGCGTGTTCAAGCGCGTCAAGCTCGTGACCGGGAAGCTCGAGCTCGCGCTCACCGACTTCCCCGAGGGCCGGGCGAGCCTCTGGATCTGCCTCGGCGCGCCGGCGAAGAAGCCGGCGTGGCCGGAGGACGCCGACGTCACGATCGAGACCACGACCAAGACCTACGAGCGCATCCTCGCCGGCTCCCTCGGGCCCGAGGACGCGCTCGCCGACGGCGACGTGTCCGTCCGCGGCAAGCGGCTCGTCGCGATGCAGCTCTCGTTGGCCCTCGCGCCGCTGTATCCGAAGCGGTGATCGGCGGGATGCGGCGCGCCGTGCTCGCTCTGTGCGTGGCCTCGCTCGCGCTCGGCTGCTCGCGGCGGCGGGTGAGCCGCGAGGACTGCGAGCGAATGCTCGACAAATACGTGGAGATGGCGGCGAACGCCGATCCCGCGATGCCGACGCTGACGCCGCCCCAACAAGACGCCCTGCGCGCCCAGAAAAAGGCGCAGAAACGGCGCGAGCCCGTCTTCGAGCAGCGCGTCGAGCAGTGCTTGCGCGAGGTCACGCCCCGCCAATACGAGTGCGCGATGGCGTCGATGAGCGTCGACCCCTGGGAAGCGTGCCTCGACTGAGGACGAGCGTTCGGCGTAGGATGCGGCCGCGATGAAGACCCGCGCGCTCCTCCTCCCCTGCCTGTTCGCTCTGCTCTCGTTCGCTTGCGGCGAGAAGAAGCCGGCCGAGAAGCCGGCCTCCGCGAGCGGCGACGAGGACGCCGGCGCCGAGAGCGCCTCGTCCGAGGGCGACGCCGGCGACAAGGGCGAGAAGAAGGACGTCTGCACCGGCTTCGAGATCACCGATCTCGAGGCGACGCTCAACAAGAGCGCGTGCGAGATGGCGAGCGTGCCCCCGGCCGACGTGAGCCGCGAGCTCAAGGACAAGCTCGAGGTGAAGGTGCTCCCCCTCCCCACCCGCGTCGCCCCCGGCGGCAAGGTGGAGCTCATCGTCACGTTCCAGAACAAGACGCCGGCGCCGATGCCGCTCTACTTCACGATCAACCCGACGCCGAAGTTCGACGTCGAGGCCTACGACGCCAAGAACAAGCGCGCCGACATGCCGCCCGGCAACCCGCCGCCGCCGCCCAAGGGCGTCTCGATGCCTTCGGGGTCGACCGACTCGAAGATCGCGCGCGTCGTCCTCGTCGCCAACGGCAAGGCGCAGCTCAAGCTGTCGTGGGACGCGTCGAAGACGAAGTGGGCGCCCGAGAAGGTGAAGGGCGCGTCCCCGGACAAGGGCTACCCGCGCGCCCCCGCGGGCCCGCTCCCGAAGGGGAAATACACGCTGAAGGTGATCACGCCGCTCGTCGGCGTCTCCGAGGGCGTCGATCACGAAATCTCGGTCCCGAAGGTCGAGATCGAGGTCGGCGGCTGAATGCGCGCGCTCTTCTTCGGCACGCCCCAGTTCGCGGTCCCCTGCCTCGACGCGCTCCACGAGATCGCCGAGGTGGTCGGGGTCGTGTGCCAGCCCGACAAGCCCGTCGGCCGCGGCAACGTCCTCACGCCGCCGCCGGTCAAGGAGCGCGCAGCGGCCCTCGGCATCGACGTCGTGCAGCCCACCAAGCTCAAGGACGGCACCTTCGCCGCCTGGGTCCGCGAGCAGCAGGTCGACGTCGCGCTGGTCGTCGCCTACGGGCGCATCCTGCCGAAGGACGTCCTCACCGGTCCTCGGCTCGGCTGCGTGAACGTCCACGCGTCGCTCCTGCCGAAGCTCCGGGGCGCGGCGCCGATCACCTGGGCGATCGTGCGCGGCGAGGCCGAGACCGGCATCACGTTGATGCAGATGGACGAGGGCATGGACACCGGGCCGATGCTCGAGCAGCTGCGCACGCCGATCACCGAGAACGAGACCGCGCAGGAGCTCGGCGATCGCCTCGCGGCGATGGGCGCGCTCGCGGTGCGCAAGGGGCTCCCGCGCTTCGTCGCCGGCGGCTACGCGCCGATCGCGCAGGACGACGCGAAGGCCACGCTCGCGCCGATCCTGAAGAAGGAGGACGGCCGCATCGACTTCGCCCTCTCGGCGCGTCGCGTGCACGACCACGTGCGCGGCATGTTCCCGTGGCCGGGCGCGTTCTCGACCCACAAAGGCAAGACGGTGAAGGTGCTCGCGACGCGCGTGGAGCACGCGCAGGCGAGCGGCGCGAGCGCGGCGCCGGGCACCGTCCTCCTGTGCGACAAGACGCGGGTCGTGGTCGCCTGCGGCGAGGGCGCGGTCGAGCTCGAGCGCGTGCAGCTCGAGGGCAAGAAGCCCGTCCGCGGGGGCGACTGGTTCATCGGCCGCGGCGTGGCCGCGGGGGACGTCCTCGGCGCCTGAGCGCGCGCGGCGGGCTCAGACGAGCGCGCGCAGCGGGCGCGACGGCGGCGCGGGCTCGAGCCCGCGGAGGCGCTCGAAGAGGTAGTCGCGGTCCTCGTCGTTCAGCCACTCGAACTCGACGCCGACCGAGAAGCCTTGGCGATCGGTCGGGCGCCGCGCGTGGATGACGCGGGCCACCGTGCCCATCGCGTCGATGAGGCGGTTCGACCGGGGCGGGCGGAACGACACGATCACCTCCTCCCCCGTGAGCACGCGCTGCGTGCCGCGCACGAGCATTCCGTCGGTGGACAGGTCGAGGGCGAGATCCCCGATCGTGGCGAGATCGCGCTCTCGCACGACCTGGCAGTCGAGCCGGACGAAGCGGCGGAACGAGCGGCGGTTCATGCGCATCGGCGAGCCTCCTTCAAGGGAGGAGAGTGTAGGCATAGGTACGACAGTGGGGCCAACAAAGGCGCAAGCCCGTGGCGCGCCGAGACGTTTTCAAGCCTGCAATCGTGCAATGGCTCCGGGTTGCAAAGATGCACGAACCGCGAGGGCGGCCCGTGTGAATTCGGACAGATGCTACGTGGCACGCTTCGAGCAAAGTATGGAACCGACGCCGCGCGATGAGGCCTTCCCCCCCGGGCCCCGTGCGGCGTCGATCTTTTGTCCGCGCGCGACGAGCCCCTACACTGACGGGCGTGGCGCGACGCGCGGAGGTGGCCCTCGGTGGCTGACGCGGAGGCCCTCCTCGAGGAGCTCCTCGGCGAGCTCCAGGCGGAGTTCCCGAGCTTCCGGATCGCCAAGAAGCGCGACAGCCGCCTGCAGCGCGCGATCCACGTGGCCCTCGCGATCCTCACGCTGGGCGGGCAGCGGCGGTACCTCACCGAATACCACACCGTCCTCTTCGGGACGCTCTGGGTGCCCGACGCGTGGGACGCCGCGAGCGACGAGAGCCGCTACGTGCTCCTGCGGCACGAGCGCGTGCACCTCCGCCAGCGGCGGCGCCTCGGCGACGTCGGCATGGCGTTCGTCTACCTCGTGCCGTACTTCCCCATCTTCTTGGCGTACGGGCGCGCGCGGCTCGAGTGGGAGGCCTACGAGGAGACCCTCCGCGCGACGGCGGAGCTGCACGGCCCGGACGCGCTCGAGGCGCTGCGCCCGGGCATCGTCCGTCGCTTCGTGGGCCCCGACTACGGGTGGATGTGGCCATTTCCACGCCGAATCCACGCGTGGTTCGACGACGCGGTGCGGCGGATCCGCGTCGGTTCGGTTTGAAGCGGGGCCGGAAAAGGTGATACGAATCGAGCGGTGAGCGTCGTCGGCATCGACTTGGGCACGACCAACACGGTCGTCGGGAGCGTGCGCGGCGGCAAGGTCCACGTGCTGGCCGACGAGACCGGCGCGCGGCTCTTGCCGAGCGTGGTGAGCTTCCACCCGAACGGCGAGGTCCTCGTCGGCGCGGCGGCGAAGGCTCGCCGCATCATCGACCCGAAGAACACGGTCGTCAGCCACAAGCGCCTCATCGGCCGCTCGTGGAACAGCCCCGAGCTCGCCGCCGCGCGCACGAAGTGCCCGTTCGAGCTGCGCGAGGGCCCCGGCCAAGGCCCGCTCGTCCACGCGCGCGGGCAGGACTACACGCTGCCCGAGATCAGCGCGTTCGTCCTCAAGCGCGCGCGCCAGATCGCCGAGATGCAGCTCGGCGAGCCGGTCGAGCGCGCCG
>JAEUKG010000568.1 GCA_016794325.1 Myxococcales bacterium
CAGTAGTTGCCGCCGATGGGCAGCGTCGTCGGGGCGTTCGGGTGCGGGCTCATCTGCACGCGCTCGGAGCCGCACTTCCGCGCGGTCGCCGGCAGCGCCCCCGCGGGGGTGGTCCACCCGGCGAGCGAGTCGGACTCGAAGGTGGCGTTGGCGAAGGCGAGCGAAGAGCCGACGACGCCCTGCGCGGCGTTCGGCGGCTTCACTTGGGCGTCGGCGCTCGCCGCGGCGCTCACGCCGAGGGAGAGGCTGGTGAAGGCGACGCGAGCGAGGCGGGAGCGGCGGCGGACGTGCATGGTCGAACAGTGCCACGCCGCCACCCCGCGCTCGTCGGACGGGGAAAAATGACCACCCGCCGCGGTCACCCGTTCGGGGGACGTCGCCGCCCCCCGCCGCGCGAAACGCAGGGAAAAATGCGGAGAGTCGCGGCCATCGGCCGCGGCTATCGGCGCGATAGCGAGCCCTTCGGTTCCGACCGCGGGGCCGCGCCTTACGGTGGGGGGTGCGCGGACGGACACGGGACACCGCCGGCGCCGAGGACGACGTCCTCGCCGATCTCGTCCCCACTCTCAGGAGAACACGTCGAACATGATGAAGACCTCGCTCCCCGCCGCTTTCCCCGTCGTCGCCGCCTTCCTCCTCGCCACGCTCGCCGGATGCGCCGCGGGCGGCGCCGAAGAGGCGGAGGACGCGGTGAAGGTGGACGTCGCCGAGGGCGAGACGAACACGACGTACGTGGCGCGTGTAACCTACAGGGATCTCCGCGACGCCAACGCGAGCTGCGTGGGGACGACCTGCCGCCTCGGCGGCACGGTGTGGGACTGCAAGGGCGGCGGCTACTGCTCGTCGGTGAAGTGAGGCCGAGGGGGCGTCAAGCGTTGAGCGCGAGCTGGGCGGCGCGCTGGAGGTTCCGCTCGAGCTGGAGCTTGCCCGCCTGGTAGGGCGCCGGCCACGCGGCGCCGCCGAAGCCCTGCTCCGCCGCGGCGTGCAGCGTCCAGTAGGGATCGGCGAGGTGGCCGCGCGCGATCGCGCAGAGGTCGGCGCGGCCCGCGGCCACGATCGTGTTCACGTGGTCCCACTCGAAGATGTTGCCGACGCAGATGGTGGGCACCCCGAGCTCGTTCTTGATGCGATCGGAGAACGGCACCTGGAACATGCGCCCGTAGACGGGCCGCTCCTCCTTCACCACCTGGCCCGACGACACGTGGATGATGTCGGCGCCGGCGTCGACGAAGAGCTTGGACACGACGACGGCCTCGGCCGGCTCGAGGCCGCCGGGGACCCAGTCGTGCGCCGAGATGCGCACGCTCATCGGTTTGTGCTTCGGCCACACCTCGCGCATCGCGCGGAAGACCTCGAGCGGGAAGCGGCAGCGCTTCTCGGTCGTGCCGCCGTAGTCGTCGGTGCGCGCGTTGGTCGCCGGGGAGACGAACGACGAGAGCAAGTAGCCGTGGGCGCAGTGGAGCTCGACCATGTCGAAGCCGGCCCGCGCCGCGCGCGCCGTGGCGGACACGAAGTCCGCCTTCACCCGGTCCATGTCGGCGCGGTCCATCGCCTTCGGCACCTGCGACACGCCCTTGATGTAGGGCAGCGCGGACGCGGCGAGGAGCGGCCAGCCGCCCTCGGCGAGCGGCTGGTCGGCCCCCTCCCACGCGAGCTTGGTCGCGCCCTTGCGCCCGGCGTGGCCGAGCTGGAGCGCGATCTTCGCGCCGCCGGCGCGGTGGGTGTAGTCGACGACGCGCTTCCACGCCGCCTCGTGGGCGTCGCTCCACATCCCGGTGCAGCCGGGGGTGATGCGCCCGTCGGCCGACACGCAGGTCATCTCGGTGAAGAGGAGGCCCGCGCCGCCGGTGGCGCGGCTCCCGTAGTGCACGAGGTGGAAGTCGTCGGGGAGGCCATCATGTGCAGAATACATGCACATGGGCGAGACCACGACGCGGTTCTCGACCCGCATGTCGCGCAGCGAAAACGGGGTGAACATCGGCGGGACCGGCTCGGCGGGCAGGCCGCTCTTCGCCGCGAACCAGCGGTCGACGCGCTCGATGTAGGCGGGATCGCGCAGGCGCTGGTTCTCGTGGCCGACGCGCTGGCTGCCGGTGAGGAGCGAGAACACGAACTGCTCGGGCTCGAGCTTGACGTAGCGCTCGATGTCCTCGAACCACGTCATGCGGTTGCGAGCGGCGCTCTGGAGCTTGAGCGCCTCGATCTCGCGCTCGGCCTGGTAGCGCGCGAGCCGGGTGGGCACGTCGCCGTCCTTGCTGCTCACCACCGCCGCGAGCGAGATCGCGTCCTCCATCGCCAGCTTGGTGCCCGAGCCGATGGCGAAGTGGGCGGTGTGGGCGGCGTCGCCGATGAGGACGATGTTGTCCTTGAACCAGCGCTCGCAGAGCACGCGGTTGAACTTGAGCCACACCGCCGCGCCGCGGAGGTGCCTGGCGTTCGACACGAGCGCGTGCCCGCCCAGGAGGTCGGCGAAGAGGCGCTCGCAGAGGGCGATCGACTCGGCGGGCTCCATCTTGTCGATGCCGGCGCGGAGCCAGGTGTCCTCCGGCGTCTCGACGATGAACGTCGACATCTCGTCGTCGAACCGGTACGCGTGCAGGCTGAACCACCCCCACTCCGTCTCTTTGAACGCGAAGGTGAAGGCGTCGAGCTTCTTCTTCGTGCCGAGCCAGATGAAGCGGCACTTGCGCACGTCGATGCGGGGGTTGAAGTGGGCCTCGTGTTTGGCCCGCGTGGCCGAGTGCACGCCGTCGGCGCCGACGACGAGGTCGTACTCCTTGGCGTAGACGTCGGGGTCGTCGAACGTGGTCTCGAACTTCAGGTTCACCCCGAGCTCGAGGGCGCGCTCCTGGAAGATCCCGAGGAGCTTCTTGCGCGCGATGCCGCAGAAGCCGTGGCCGCCGGAGGTGATCTTCTCGCCCTTGAAGAAGACGTCGATGTCGTCCCAGTGGCGGAACGCCTTCTCGATCGCGTCGACGACCTTGGCGTCGGCGGCGCGGAAGCCGCTCATCGTCTTGTCGGAGAAGACGACGCCCCAGCCGAACGTGTCGTCGGGCTTGTTGCGTTCGATGACGGTGACGTCGCAGGCCGGGTCGGCCTTCTTCATCAGGATGGAGAAAAAGAGCCCAGCCGGCCCGCCGCCGAGGCACACGATCCTCATGGCGCCATCGGATACCAGGTCGGCGCGCGAGCGTCGACGGGCGTTGTGCGCCGCGGAGCCCCTCCGTCCAGCGTCCGACGTGGGGACGCGCTCAGCCGTCGGACTTCTTGGCCTTGTCGCTGCCGCGCTTGGCCTCGTAGTCGCGCAGCGATTGCGCTGCCTGCTTCCGGACCTTGTTCTGGAGGAACGAGGACCAGCCGAGGAGGATCCCGGGCACGCCCAGCGCCTGGCGCGACCAGCGCCAGAAGTCGAAGACGTCGTCGTGGCGGACGATCTTGCCGCCCTCGATCGCGAAGGTCGCGCGGATGTGGTTCTCGACCTTCTTGCCCGTGGCCGCGAACGTGTAGTGGGCGACCCAGGTGGCCGAGCCCGTCTTGCCGTCCCAAGCGATGTCGCTCGCGGTGATGGTGAGGTCCTTGGCGCGCCCGCAGAGCATCTTCCACATCGCGCGCGCGTGGTCGCCCTCGAGGTCGGGGAAGACGGGATCGGAGAAGCGCACGTCGTCGGCGTAACACTCCGCCATCGCGTCGCCGTCGCGCCGCCCGAACGCTTCGTAGAACTTCGCGATGAGGTCGGTCTCTTGGCCCATGGGAGGGCATCCTACCGAAACGCCGCGCGCCGTGGGGGCGCTCGTTCGAGCTCAGCGGTGGGGGAGCCGCACCGCGGCGTAGATGGCGTCGTCGTGGGGCGGGGCCTCGGCCACGAAGCTGAAGCTCCGGTAGGGCGAGCTCGCGTACGTCTCGACGTGGAACGTCACCGGCGAGTCCGCGTAGACGTCGTCGTTCATGAAGGGGCGGGCGTAGAGATCGGTGAAGGTGCAGCCGTAGTCGGCGGGGAGCTCGCCGCGCCGCGTGCCTTGCTCGTAGGTGACGCGGGCGACGGGGCAGTCGAGGGAGGTGAAGCCGCCGAGCTCGTCGAACATCTCGACGTGCATGTGGTCGACGGGGTGACGCACGACGCAGCCGGCGGCGCCTGCCGCGAGCGCGGCGACGCCGACCGCGAGGGCGGTGAGTCGGGTGGACACGAGGGAGCGGAGCGAAGAGGCGAGGCGAAGGGGGGCAAAGCGCATCGAGGAGCCACATCAGCAACG
>JAEUKG010000076.1 GCA_016794325.1 Myxococcales bacterium
GGTGTGAT
Source organism: Myxococcales bacterium (assembly GCA_016794325.1). Lineage (GTDB taxonomy): Bacteria > Myxococcota_A > Polyangia > Polyangiales > Polyangiaceae > SXNL01. Next base: position 9 of record JAEUKG010000076.1, read on the forward strand.
GGGGTACGACACCGTCGCCATCGTCGCCATCGTCGCCATCGTCGCCCTCGTCGCCCTCGTCGCCATCGGCATCGCGATCGGCGGCGCGGCGCCGCCATCCGAAGCGCGGCATCGCGAACGAGGCCATCGGCGCAACGTCGGACGCCGGGGCCGCGAGCCGCGCCGTCTGCGCGCCTCGAGGGATCAGGCGAGCTCGTCGTCGAAGAACAGCGGCTCGCGGAACTTCAAGAATTCGCGGATCTTCGCCTCTTGCTCGGGCGTCAGCGCGTCGAACTGGATGCCCATCCCCGGCCACGCGTCGTCGGCGGCGGAGGCGGTGCGGATCCAGCGCACGACGCCCGGGATCTCGAAGGCTCCGCCCGTCGGGAGCTCGAGCTTCACCATCATCTTCGTGCCGATCGGCTCGAGCACGTAGGTGGCGACGAAGACGCCGCCGGCGCTCAGATTCTCGGTGAAGCCTTGGTAGAAGTTCGACTGGGTCGAGAGGCCGAGCTCCATCTCCACCGGGACCCGCGGCTCGGTGCGCCGCGTCGACGCCGGGGGCGGCGCGGTCGAGGCGCCGCTGCGCTGCGTGGTCGGAGGGGCGGGCACCGACGGCATCGCCGGAGGCGCGCCGCTCGGCTTGGCGCCGCCGAGCGCCGACAGGTCCGGGGCCCGCATGCTGCCCGACGAGTGGGTGCGCCCGTGGTGGCGCCGCGCGCGCGAGATGCTCGGGAGGATCGGGAACATCGCCGACACGCGGGGGTCGTCGGCGGCGACGAAGCGACCGGCGCGGCACACGTCCTCGTAGAGCGGCACGAAGAGGGTGAAGCCGCGCACGATCGAGTCGCGCAGCTTCTTCTTCGTCTCGCTCTCGTCCTTCGTCAGCACTCGCTCGATCTGCGCCGCGAGCTCGCTCACCTCGGCGCCGTGGGCGGCGTCGTAGCTCTCGTCCTTGGAGAGCTCCTCGGCGTAGACGGTGTAGAGGCGGGCCGTGCTCCGGAGATCGATGAGGAGGTCGACGTCGCCGGCGCCCTTGCGCACCGCCTCGACCCACAGCTTCGCCGCGGGGTCGTGCAGGCGTCGTGTCGCCACCTCGAGCATCGCGTCGCGCACGGTGACGGCCTTGGCCCGCAGGTCGCCGAGGTCGTGCGACTTGAGGTCGGGGAACCAGTCGCCTCCGAGCTCGTTCATCAGGTGGAGGAGGGCTCGCGAGACGGTGCGGAGGCGGCCCACCTTCTCGGGGTCGAACGAGCCGCCCTTGCCGAGCGCCTCGACCTTGGCCGACAGCTCCTCTTTGGAGAGGTACTCCGCCACCAGGAGCGCCGTCACCGCGGCCGAGTGGGGGTCGGCGAAGGGGAGGAGGAGCGGGCCCGAGAGACCCGCGAGCTCGTCCTTCACCGCCAGGAAACACGTTTCGGCCTCGGTCTTCGTCCCCGTCGCGGGCATCCCACGATGATACCCGAGCGAGCGAGCCGATGCGGCTTTTCTTGGAGCGCGGCCGAGGCCGCCGCCGCGCGAAACACGGGCCGCGGCCGCGCCGTCGGGCGCGCGCGGCGGGCGGCGCTCCGGCGGCGCGGCGACGGTCGGGCTACGAATCACGTTCGCGAATCGGGCGGGCGTGAACTACATTCCCCCTCGTGTCCGAAGCCACCACTCAGGGAATCAAGGTGACCGTCCGCTCGGAGTACGTCCCCGAGCAGTCGTCGCCCAAGGTCCACCGCTACGTCTTCGCCTACACCGTGCGGATCGCCAACAACGGCGCCGAGGCCGCTCAGCTGAAGAGCCGCCACTGGATCATCACCGACGGCGACGGCAAGGTCGAGGAGGTGCGAGGGCCCGGGGTCGTCGGGAGGCAGCCGACCCTCCGGCCCGGCGACGAGTTCGAGTACACGAGCGGCTGCGTGCTCAACACGCCTCGCGGCGAGATGCGCGGCACCTACCAGATGTACCGACCCGACGGCTCGGAGTTCGACGCCGAGATCGCCCCCTTCGCGCTCGCGCTCCCGTATTCGCTCAACTGAGAGGCCACCGTGGACGAGCGCACCTACTCGACGCTGACCGACGCCGCGTTCCGCCGGATCGAGGACATGCTCGCCGACGTCGACCCCGACGAGGTCGACCTCGATCGCTCGGGCGACGTCCTCACGCTCACCCTCCGCGGCGGCGCCCGCTGCGTCATCAACACGCAGCGGCCGACCCGACAGATCTGGCTCGCCCACGCCGCGCGCGCGTGGCACTTCCGCTACGACGAGCAGAAGTCGGCCTGGGTCGACGACAAAGGCCAGGGCGTCGAGCTGCTGAGCCACGTGGCCTCGATCGTCGGCGGCGCGGCGAAGCCCGCCGGCTGACCGCCTGCGAAATCTATGGGTCGTTCCGAGGCGTTGGCCACTGCGGCCACCCGCCATCACGACGATTTTCACTGGCACGAGCCCGAACGCGCGGCTACACCTCCCCCGTGCCGCCCGCCCCGCACGAAGAATCCCCGCGCTCGGAGCGAGACATTCGTCGCGCGCTCTCCACCGAGGCTGGAGCCGTCGCCCTCTTCGACGACCTCGCTCGACGCGCCAAGCCGTGGAACGGCGCCGCGCAGCTGCTCCGCATCCTCGGCGACCTCGGCGACATGTCCATGCGCGCGCGCGAGGCGCGCTACGGGGGCGCGTCGGAGTCGGACGCCGCGATGTGGGTCGACGGCGATCTCTTGGTGGAGATCCGGCCGAACAAGAGCGGCCTCGAGGTCGAGATCGTCGTGCGCCGGGTGGACGAGTCGCTGCGGTCGGTGCTCGCGCCGCTGTTCTTCCAGATCCCGTTCGACGAGCTCCGCTGGTTCATCGAGCGCGTGCCCGAGCTCGCGGGCCCGCTCGCCGTTCGGGCGACGCTCACGAAGGTCGCGATGGAGATGCTCCCGGAGCCGCCGCCGCCGTCGGCCGACACCGTGCGTGAGCTCGAGTCGACGGCCGAGCGGCCGGCGGTCACCGAGCAGATCCTCGACGCGATGCGGCCCCAGTTCATGACGCCCGTGTACATCCCGCCGGAGGACCTGCTCGACAAGAGCCGGTAGCGGCTGGCGCGCTCCCCGGGCACCGGGTGGGTCTAGCGCTTTGGAATCGCTAGAAAAATCGCCGTCGGTGGCGCGCCGGGCGCGCGGCCCGGCGGAGCGATCCGAGGAGGTCGGCGTGCGCAGGTGTGTGGAGGGGGCGCACCGTTCGCGGCGCTGGGGCGCGATCGGGGGCGCCGAAGTGGGAATTCGCAGCGCCCGCGGGGTATAACCAATTCAGGTACTCTCGCCTGATGCGCCGTCGGAACAGCGACAAGCAGCGCGCGACGATCGTCGAGCACAACGTTCGCGCGCGCCGGGATCCGCGCGCCGAGCCGGACGCCGACGGCGTCGAGTCGGCGGCGGCGGCCGAGCGGCCTCGCGTGCGCTCGCCGATGCCGGCGGAGCCGTCGGGGGTCCACAGCCGCGACCGTCGCGACGACCGTCGCGACGATCCCGCCAAAGACGACCGCGTCGAGCGCGACGAGCCGGAGCCTCGCCGCGACGAGTCGGGCACCCAGGCGACGAAGGGCACGGCCGACAGCTCGAACCCCCCGGCGCCGCCGCTGGTCGTCGTGGCACCCGCGCCGCCCGCGCCTGCGCCCGCCCCTCCACCCGCGGCCGCGCCCGCCGCGGCGATCCCCGACGAGCGCCCGAGCACGCGCGCCCCCGAGCGGGCGAGCTCGCTGCCGCCCGGCCGCCTCGCCGATCGGCTGTCGCAGCTCCCGCCGCGCATGGACCGCGAGGACCTGCGCAACACGCGGCGGCAGCTCGCCGAGGTGCGGGCGCGGCTCGCGAGCGCGCAGCTCGATCTCGCCAAGCTCACCGAGGCGCGCGCGTCCGACGCCGAGGTCTTGTCGAAGTCGAGCCGCGAGGCGGCGGCGGCGCTCGCCGCGGTCAAGGAGGCCCAAGAGGCGGCGCAGGCGGCGCGGGCCGAGGCCGAAGCGCTGCGGGGGAAGGTGCGCGATCTCGCGCGCGAGCACCACGAGAACATCAACCTGAAGACGGCGCTCGATCGCGTCGAAGGCGAGCGGCAGGACCTGGCGGTCCGGCTCGGCGAGGTCGCGGCGAAGCTCGATCGCGAGCTGGCGTCGAAGAAGGACCTCGAGGAGCGCGTCGTCGCCCTCAAGTACGACGTCGCCCTGCTCAAGTCCGAGGAGCAGGAGGGGGAGAAGGCGAAGGCGCAGCGCACCGAGCTCGAGGGCAAGGTGCGGACGCTGGCGGACGAGATCGATCACCTGAAGAAGGCGCTGGAGCAGGAGTTCGTCGACAAGCGGTCGGTCGCCAAGGAGCTCGACGACGCGCGGGGCGCGCTCGAGGCCGAGAAGGGCGCGGTCGCGCTCCTCCGCAGCGAGCTCGAGGCCGAGCGGCGCGCGCTCGCCGAGGCCCGCGAGAAGGCCGAGGCGGAGCACAAGACCGTGGGTGAGCTGCGGGGCGAGCTCGAGGCCGAGCGCCGGTCGCTCGCCGAGCGCGACATGGCGCTCCTCGACGCCGAGGAGAAGATCGAGGGCGCGCGCACCGCCGAGCGCCGGGCCACCGAGCGGGCCGACACCGCCGAGAAGGAGCGCGCGGCGCTCTCGACCTCGTGCGACGACCTCGCCCGCAGCTTGAGCGCCACCGAGACCGAGCGCGACGCCGTGCGCAAGCGGCTCGATCTCCTGCACGCGCGCCTGCTCGAGGTGCGGCGATCGGTGGGCGACGTGGACCACGCGACGCGCGAGCTCGCCAGGGCGCAAGAGTCGGCCCGCGCGTCCGTCGACGCGCTCGTCGACACCGCGACCCGCGGGCACACCCAGCTCCCGCCGCCGAGCTCCGACTCGGAGGGCTGAGGCTGGGGCGTCAGCCCTCCGCGCCGACGGCGATGCCCACCGCGCCGCGGAGATCGGCGTATTCGTCGCTGATCGCGAAGCGGAAGAGATCGCCGATCTTCTCGCGCGGGGAGCGATCGCTCGACGACTGAGGCTCCTTCTGGATCGAACGGCGGGCGCCGCCGACGTCGCCGGCGAGGAGGAGCCCGGCGCGGGTGCTCGCGAGGTCGGCCGTCTGCGACCAGCGCTTCACGTCGAGCTTGCGCCCCTCGTGCGTCGCGCGGCCGACGAGCTGCCGGACGCCGTCGCGCTCCTGCGGCGTCATGCGCTGCATCAGCGCGCCGTCGAAGGGGAGGAACTGCGGGTCGCGGCCGGCGCTGCCGTTCGCGACCCGCACCGCGGTCGCGAGCAGGGTGGTGAGCTCGCTCACGGTGGGGAAGAACGCGCGCGCGCACAGCTCGACGCGCTGCTCGGCGAGGCGCTTGCCGATGAGGAACGTGAGCGTGTCGGCGCGCGCCTCGACGCCGGGGCCTTGCACGTAGACGGCGCCGAAGGGCGAGAGCGCGGCCGCGAGCGGCTGGCCGGCGCTGCCCTGCGGAGCGGCGAGGAGGTCGGGCATCGGGATGCCGAGGATCTCGGCCGCGTCGCGGAACGTGACCTTCACCACGTCGGCGAGCTGCGAGTGAGCGGCGGTGAACGGGCGGCCGACGGTGAGGACCATCTGCTCCGGCGGGAGGAGCGCGTGGCGCGCGCGGGCGACGGCGGGCGTCATCCACGCGAAGATGCCGGTGAGCAAGAGATCGAGGCCGGCGAGGAGGTGGCTCTGCCACGCCTCCTCGGTGATGCGCCCCGGGATGTCGCCGAGGCCGAACGGCGGGTAGTCGGCGTGGAACTGCGCCTGCTCGGGCGAGAGCTCCTGGAGCTGGCCGAGCACGTTCACCGCGCACCACGCCTTGTCGAACTGCTGCTGCCGCAGGAAGAGCTCGTAGATCTCCCCGTAGAGCGCGGCGTCGTGGGGCGAGTCGTCGATGCGGGTGCGCACGTGCTCGACGGCCTTGTCGAGCTGATCGGACACGACGTAGAGCTCCGTCTTCATCTTGCGGAGCTCGGGGTCGTCGCTCCGCACCCGCTCCGCGGCCTCGAACGCCTCGAGCGCGCGCGCGCCGTCGCCGAGTCGATCGCGGTAGACGAGCCCGAGCTGCTTGAAGAGCGCGAACGTGAGCGGCGCGTCCTTGGCGCGGCCGATCATCTTCCGGTACGCGCGCTCGAGCTCCCACCAGTCCTTGCGCGAGGTGAGGAGCCGCACGATCTGCTCGAACGCCTCGAGGCGCGCGGGATCCGTCTCGAGGACGTCGTCGAAGGCGCGCGCGGCCGCGAGCTCGTCCGACATCTTCTCGGCGATGACCTGGGCCCGCGCGAAGAGGCTCTTGGCGCGGCGCTCCGGGCTCTCCTGGATCTCGGCGATCTTGGCCAGCACCTCCACGAGCCGCTCCCAGTTCTCGGTCTCGCCGAAGAGCCACATGAGCGAGTGGAGGAGCCAGTGATCGCGGGGCTTGATGGTGAGGGCCTCGGTCCACACGCGCTCGGCCTCCCCGAGCTCGCGCGCCCGGTGGGCCCAGATCTCGCCCGCCTCGCAGAGGTGGGTGAACTTCTCGTCGAGCGACGGCGCCGAGCGGGCGAGGGCGACCTTGCAGTCGCACGCGCCGGCCCAGTCTTGCTGCAGCAGGCACGCCTCCACCATGCCGCGCATCGCGTCCACGTGGGTCGCGTCGAGGTCGATCGCGCGGGCGAACGTCCGCAGCGCGCGCGCGGTCTGGCCCATCGAGAGCTGAACCTGCCCGAGCTTGGCGAACATGTCCGCGTCCATCGCGATCGCCGCGGTCTCCATCCGCGCCACCGCCGCCAGCGCCTTGTCGATCGCAGCCTTCTTCTTGGTCTCGCGCAGGCGCGACGTCACCTCGAGCAGGTCCATCCACGCGTCGGGGTCGTCGTCCCGGGCGTCGATCTGGCCGATCGCCCAGGTCAACGCGCGGTCGAGGTCGCCCTTGCCCAGCGCGATCTTGGTCGCGATCCGGAGCCGCCCGTAGTGGCCCTCGGGGTCGCGCTCGCGCGCGCCCGGGCTCACCAGGAGGTCGGCGAGCGGCAGGGCCTCGGCCCAGCGGCTCTGGGCCACGAGCGCGTCGATCACCTGGCGGGCGGCGGCCTCGTTCGAGGGGTCGGCCTTGAGCGCGGCCTCGTACGCCTGCGTGGCCGCGCGCTCGTCGCCCGCCGCGCGCCGCAAGGCCGCGAGCTCGACGAGCACCTGGGCCCGGAGGCGCGGCGCGTCGGTGTGTTTGGCGCGCTCCTCGAGGCACTGCATGAGGCGCCGGTCGTCGCCGCTGCCCCGCACGATCTTCTCGAGGCCCTCCCACGCGGCGGCGTGGGTGCGATCGAGCTCGACCGCCTTCTCGAACATGAGGCGCGCACCGACGGGATCGCGATCGGGCGCGTTCAAGAGCTCGCCGAGCTGGACGTAGATCTGCGACGCGGCGCGCTTGCTCGGCGCGATCTCGGCGAGCTTGGTCTTGTAGGTGACCACGTCGGTGTAGCTCTGGGCCTTCTCGCTCAGTCGGGCGAGATCGCCGAGCACGCGCTTGTTCTTGCCGTCGCCGGCGAGGGCGCGCTTGAGGATGAGCGCGGCGCCGGCGGGGTCGTTCACCTTGAGCTCGAGCACCTCGGCCGCCTTCGCGAGGAGGTCGACGCGGACCCGGGGGTCTTGCGCCTGCTCGGCGCGCCGCTCGATGGCCCGCGCGAGCTCGGGCCAAGCGCGCTGGGCGTGGTAGCAGCGCTCGAGGGCGGCCATCGCGGGGCCGCTGGACGGCGTGAGGCGGATCACGTGCTCGAGCTTCTGCGCCGCGACCTCGCGCTTGAAGAAGCGCCGCTCGAGGAGCTCGGCGTGGCGCATGAGCGCCGCCACTTTGTCCTCGGTGCGAGGCGCGTGCTTCACCTGCTCCTCGAGCGCCCACTCCACGAGGCCGTAGCGCTCGAGCGCCGCGCCCGCGCGCTCCATCCCCGCGAGGACGGGGAAGCTCGTGGGGGCGAGCCGGTAGGCCGACTCGAGCGCCTTCAGCGCGTCTTCGGCGCGGCCGCCGCGGATCTGGGAGAGCTTGAGGTAGGCGTCGACCTTCTCGTCGCGCCGGCTGAGGCGGTCGAGCGCGCGCTCGATCGCCTCGCGCTGGCCCTTGGCGTCGCCGCGCTGCGCCGCCGCCTGGGCGTTGCGGAAGAGCACGAGGGGGTGGCCCCAGTCGACGTTCTCGAGCTCGGCGAGGTACTCCTTCGCGACGTCGGCGCGGCCCGCGAGCTCGTACCAGCGCGTGAGCCGCGCGAGGATCGCGCCGCGGGTGTCGGGGAGGGCCCCGGCGAGCTTGGCGAGGCCCCGCTCGAGGGCTTGGCCGATGCGCCCGGACTTCGGGGCGAGCCGCTCGATGCCGGCGGCGACGTCCTCGTCGCCCGGCCCGAGGTCGAAGCCCTCGAGCAGGGCGTCGAAGGCCTGCTCCACGTCGTCGAGCTCCACCTCGAACACGCTCGCGATGCGGGCGAAGAGCTTCGCCTTGGCGGGCCAGCTCGGGGCCCGCTCGATGCGTGCAAGATACAACTCGATGAGCGGCTCCCACGACTTCGCGCGGGCGAGGCGCTCCTCCTCCTCGTCGGCGTCCGTCCGGTGGAGGGGCTTGTCGTGGCTCGCGTCGGCCTTGGGGGGCGTGTACGCGGGCGGGGTGATCGGCACGACGAGCGGCTTGCCGACCTCCGTCATGTCGCTGCCGTCGCCCTCGTCCTCGTCGCCGAGGAGCTCCACCTCGAGCTGCGGCGGGGGTTTGGTCGCGCCCGCCGGTCGCGCCGCCGGGGGCTTCATGTCGGTCGCGGTGTCGTCGTCGACGTCGCCCTCGTCGTCGTCGTCGCCCTCGTCGAGCTGCACGACGTCGCTCGGCAGCGGCTCGGCGCCGGCGGTGAACGAGATGTCGCTGCCGGTCAGCGAGATCGCGTCGTCGTCGACGTCGACCACGTCGGACGGGCGCTTGCTCGGCGGCGCCGATCGCGGCGGCGGGGCGCCGCTCGGCTGCGCGTGGGGAAGCTCGCGAGCGTCGAGGTCGCGCCCGCCGCGCGAGCCCGGAGGCGCGGCCGCGGAGCCGAC
>JAEUKG010000620.1 GCA_016794325.1 Myxococcales bacterium
TCTACGGCGCGGTCGGCGACCGGAGCGCGACCGAGCTCGGGCGCGCCTTCACCCGCGCCTTCCCGCAGGCGGCGAGCACCGACGCGCAGTGGGCGTCCGCGCCGCTCGGCGACGCGGGCACCGCCACCCTCGTCGTCGTGCTCGACGACAGCGGGAAGATCGAAGAGACGCGCATCGAGGGCGCGCCGAGCGCGGCCCTCCGCGCGGGCATCGCGCGGACGCTGCAGCTCGTGAAGGCCCGCACCTTCGTGGCTCGTCAGAAGACGACGCGCATCGGGCTCCACGCGCGCGTGTCGGCCGACGAGGTCCACGACGGCTGGCACGGCGACGTGTTCGCGATCGGCGCGAGCGAGGGCGGCGACTCCGCCTTCTTCGCGCTCGCGATCGGCCGCCGCGTCGACGTCAACGTGACGGTTCGTTGACGAGGGCCGCCGGCGGCGCCTTGGGCGCGGGCAGCGCCGTGCCGGGGCGCTCGTAGATGGTGAGGTGCCCCGAGGCGTAGACCACCTTGTAGTGCGGCGGGACCTCGGCCTTCACCTCCTCCGCCGCGTCCCAGAGGAGCACGTGGGTGTAGTGCGGCTCGGCCTCGCGCCAGAAGTCCTGCCAGAGCGTGTGCCACATCGCGGGGCAGTCGCCGACCTGGATGTTCGTGTTGTAGAGCCCGCCGCAGAGCGCCCGCGGGTGCGCCATGTTCATGGCGAAGCCCTCGAGCATCAGGTGGTTGAAGCGGACCGGCGGCGGGTCGCGGTACATGACCGGGAACGAGCGCGAGTGCGCGAACAGGAGCGGCGCCGACGTCTTCTTCTCCGCGACGTAGAAGCCCCACGCGTGGAGGAGGTTCCGGGTGTTCTCGCTCGTGTGCTTCCCGCGTGACACGAGGGGCAACAGGCGCGCGTTGTCGGGCACGACCGACATGCCCGCGGTGAACTCGAGGCGCTCGCGGTCGAGGCGCACGTAGTCGTAGCCCATGCCCGCGGAGTACAGCACCGCGGAGAGCGCGAGCAGGCTCACCACCGCGCGCGGAAGGCGCTCCGGCACGCGCAGGAGCATCGCGATCCACAAGAACGGGATGACGCGCGAGTTCACGTGGAACCAGTTGGTGACCTCGTACCAACCGAACACGTAGCCCGCCGCGAGCACGACGAAGACCGCGGTGGAGAAGAAGAGCGGCGACGCGGTGCCGCGCCGGCTCCGGAGGTGGAAGAGGAGCACCAGGCCGAGCACGACGCACGGGACGAGGCTCGTGATCGAGAGCTTGGTGAACCCCCACGCCCACTCCGCCCACATGTTGTAGACGAGCTCCCAGAACGAGAGGAAGCGCTCGCGCTTGAGGTTCGCGCTCATCATCCCCTGGGGCTCGGTGAGGTGGACGAACAGCGCCACCGCGGTCGCGACCGCCGCCGGGGTGAGCAGCGCGATCGCACGCCAGGCCCCGTGCGGGGTCGACGGCAGCGCCTGGGACGCGCCCTTCCACACGCCGCGCCGCTCGAAGTGGGCGCGCGCCGCGCGCTCGAGGAAGTGGAACGCGACGAGCCCGAGCACGACGAGCAACGCGAACACGTGCGCGTACCAGGTCGCGAGCGAGGCGAGGACGACGCCGACGGCGGCGCTCGGCGTGGGCTTCTCGATGACGCGCTTCACGAAGAGCAACGTCGCGAGCGACAGCGGCACGCCGAGGGCGAAGTCCAGCATGCCCATCGAGACGAACCAGTTGTGGATCATCGGCCAGACGAAGAGGCTGGCGACGAGCATCTTCTTCCGGCCCGCGACCTCGAGGATGAAGCGCGGATACACGAGCGAGCCCACCGCGAGCACCATCGCGGTGAACAGCTTCGCGGCGAGCTTCACCCCCACGACGCGCCCGGCGAAGACGAGCCACGCGAAGAGCGCGGCGTTCGTCTTCAGGAAGCCGTTGAACGCGAACTCGGGGTAGAGCTGCGGGTTGTCGATCACCGTGACCGTGGCCAGGTGGTTCGGCAGGTCCTGGAACGGCGGCACCTCGACGAGGAGGAGCGGCCAAGCCGCGAGCGCGAACAGCACGGCCGACACGACCAGCGAGAGCCGGTCGTCGCTCAACGAGGCGACGTAGCGGGAGAGCGCCGCGCCGAGCGTCCCCTTGGGGAGCGGCCCGACGAGCGGGGCTGTCCCGTCACCAACGGCTGCGTTACGCGGGCTCACGGCGAAAGAAAGACCTCCAAACGACACGGAAGCAAGGCCAAAGTGCGGCTGCAAGACGGGGCCCAGCCAGCCGGCGGGGCGCTCCGTCGAGGAATCGCGCACTTGAAGGTACCCCGACGGCCCCCCCCTGTCTACGACTTGCCACAGTCCCGGACCGCCCTGTCAGAGGAGCCGACTGGATCCCACATGTAGGCAAGTGGTGCACTCGTATCCCACCTCGGGGTACCTGTCCCGACGTCGGCGCCCCGCCATAGCCTGCTAACCACCGGATATTCTTCGATTCACGCTTTGACCTACAAAAGCACACGAAGTCGGTGGCGCGGGCACATTTCGTGAAGTATCCCCTCCCGCGATGACGAAGCGGGCGAACAGCAAGGTCGGTTGGATGAAGGCGGCCCTCGCCTTCGTTGGCGCCGCTGGCCTCGCCCTCTCGACGGTCGCGTGCGCGGGTGAGACCGTCGCCCCCGCCGACGTCGAGATCGTCCAGACCTCCGAGGCGAAGATCTACGGCGGCGAGCGCGACGAGGCCGCGACCCTCACCGGCGTCGTCGCCCTCAAGGTCGGCACCGGCCAGACCTTCGAGCTCTGCACCGGCGCCCTCGTCGCCCCGAACCTCGTCCTCACCGCCCGCCACTGCGTCAGCAAGGCCCTGAGCCCCACGGTCGTGTGCGACGAGAACGGCCGCTCGGGCAACGGCGACCACGTCGCCGCCGACGTCGACGCGGAGACCATCGCCATCTACACCGGCGCCGACCCCCAGTTCGCCCGCGCGCCCCGCGCCCGCGGCAAGGCGGTCGTGCACGGCGGCGGCAACGTGCTCTGCGACGCCGACATCGCGCTCGTCGTCCTCGACGAGGCCCTCGACGACGTGCCGGTGCTCCCGGTGCGCGTCGGCCAGCCCATCCGCGCCGGCGAGACGATCAAGACCATCGGCTACGGCCGCAACGACCAGAAGCTCCCGACCGGCACGCGCATGCTCAAGGACGGCGTCGGGGTCCTCGCGATCGGCAAGGGCGTCAGCGCGAGCAAGACCCCCCTCGGCAAGCACGAGTTCGAGACCGGCAAGGCCACCTGCCAGGGCGACTCGGGCGGCCCCGCCATCAGCGAGAAGACGGGCGCGGTCATCGGCGTCGTGTCGCGCGGCGGCGAGTGCAACGACGACTTCGGCCACATCTACACCTCGACCGTCGACCAGCAGGCGCTCTTCGCCAAGGCCTTCGCGGCCGTGGGCGCGGCCCCCGCGCTCGAGACCGGCTCCACCCTCGAGCCGAAGAAGAGCGCGACCCCCGCGGCGAGCGAGCCCGCTCCGCCGGCCGGCGGCCAGGGCGGCTGCTCGCAGTCGGGCGGGGCGAGCCACGGCGGGTCCTTCGCGGTCGTCGTCGCCGGCGTCCTCGGCCTCGCGCTCCTCCGCAACAGGCGCTCCGCCAAGCGCTGAGTCGGCGGCGCTCGACGACGACCGTTCTGCGCGGCGCCGTCAGTGCGCGGCGGCCCAGCTCGGCCCGTGGCCGACGTCGACGTCGAGCGGGACGTCGAGGTGGATCGCCTGCGACATCGCCTCGCGGATGTGTCCCTCGGCCTCGGCGACCCCCGCCTCGGGCACCTCGAAGACGAGCTCGTCGTGCACCGTGAGGATCATGCGCGCGCCGGGCACGACGTCCCCGTCGCCGAGCTTCACCATCGCGAGCTTGATGATGTCGGCCGCGGTGCCCTGGATGGGCGTGTTCTTGGCGACGCGCTCGGCCTCGAAGCGAAGGCCCCGGTTCGCGGAGTGGAGGTTCGGCAAGAAGCGACGGCGGCCGAGCAGGGTGCGCACCGCCTCCCCGCGCTTGGCCTCGGCCACGGTCCGCTCCATGAACGCGCGGACGCCCTCGTAGCGGTGGAAATACGCGGCGATGAAACGGGACGCCTCGTCGCGCGAGATGCCGAGCTGCGTGGCGAGCGCGGCCTCGCCCATCCCGTAGATCACGCCGAAGTTGATCGTCTTCGAGCGCCGCCGCATCTCGGCGGTGACCTCGGACCGCGGCACGTCGAAGATCACGCTCGCGGTGTGGGTGTGGACGTCCTGCCGGGTGGCGAACGCCTCGACGAGCCGCTCGTCCTTCGACAGGTGCGCGAGCACCCGGAGCTCGATCTGCGAGTAGTCGGCGCTCACGAGCACGTGCCCGGGCGCGGGCACGAAGGCCGCGCGGATCTCGCGCCCCACCTCTGTACGTATCGGGATATTCTGGAGGTTGGGAGCGTTCGACGACAGGCGCCCCGTCGCCGCGACCGCCTGGTCGAAGCGGGTGTGGATCCGGCCGGTGGCGGGGTTCACCGCCCGCGGCAGGGCCTCGAGGTAGGTGCCCTTCAGCTTGTCGAGCTCGCGGTAGTCGACGATGACCTGCGGCAGCGGGTGGCGCTCCGCGAGCTCCTCGAGGACCACGGCGTCGGTCGACCGTCCGCCCTTGGGGGTGCGCTTCACCACCGGCAGGCCGAGCTGATCGAAGAGGATCGACTCGAGCTGATCGCGCGATCGGATCGCGAAATCGTGCCCGGCGAGCTCCTTGGCGCGGGCCTCGAGCCGCTCGAGGTCCTTCTCGATGCGCGTCGCGACCGCGGCGAGCTTGCTCGTGTCGACCCTCACCCCCACCTGCTCCATGCGCGCGAGCACGTGCGAGAGCGGCATCTCGACGTCGGCGAAGAGCTTCGCGAGCCCCTCGCCCTCGAGCCGCGAGCCGAGGCGCGACGCGAGGAGGATCCCGAGCTCGGCCCGCGGGGCCGACAGCTCGGCGCCGCGCTCGACCTCGAGCTCGTCGAACGGGACGCGCGCCGCCTTGCCGCGCCCGCTCGGCGGCGCGCCCTCGTCGAGCTCCTGCCCGCCCTCGCGCTTGGCGAGGTCCTTGAGCGCGTGCGGAGACTCGGGGTCGAGCAGGTACGCCGCGAGCATCGCGTCGAACGTCGGCCCGCCGAGGGCGACGCCCTTCTTCGCGAGCGCGATCTCGACGTTCTTGAGGTCGTAGCCCGACTTGACGATCGCCTTCGACGCGAGGAGCGGGCCGACCACCTCCGCCACGTCCGGCCACGCGAGCTGCGCCGGCGCTCCGAGGTAGCGGTGGCCGAGCGGCACGTAGTGGGCCTCGCCCTCGCGCGGCGCGATCGAGAGGCCGATCACGTCCGCGCGCATGACCTCCTCGCCCGAGAGCGCGACCGCGATCCCGAGCGTCTTCGCCTCGGTCGCCCGCGCGCACACGCGCTCGAGCTCGGCGCGGGTGGTGACCACGGCGACGGTGCGGGCCCGAGGCGCGGCCTTCGGCGCCGCCGCCGGCGCCGACACCGCCGGCTGGCGCGCTTCGGTGCGCTCGTCGAGCAAGCGGAAGAACTCGAGCTCGGTGAAGAGGCGACGGAGCTCGGCGCGATCGGCGCCGCCGTACACGAGCTTCTCCTTGTCCCACGGGATCTCGGTGTCGGCCCGCAGGGTCACGAGCTCGCGCGAGATCTCGGCGTCGGCCCGGTGGGCGACGAGGTTCTCCTTGATCTTGCCCTTCTTGAGCTCCTCGAGGTGCGTGTAGATTCCCTCGATCGATCCGAAGCGGACGAGCAGGTCGGCCGCGGTCTTCGGCCCGACGCCGGGCACGCCGGGCACGTTGTCGGAGGTGTCGCCCATCAGGGCGAGGAGGTCGCGGACCTGGCTCGGCTTCACGCCCCACTTCTCGTGCACCTCGCGGGGGCCGAACACGCGGTCGCGCATCGAGTCCCAGAGGACGATCTCCTCGTCGTCGTCGTGCACGACCTGCATGAGGTCCTTGTCGGAGCTCACCACCACGACGCGGAGCCCGTCGGCGGTCGCGCGCGCCGCCACCGCGGCGATGAGATCGTCGGCCTCGATCCCCTCCTTCTCGAAGACGGGGATGTTGTAAGCGTGCACGACCTCGTACGCGCGGGCCATCTGCCCCGCGAGGTCCGGCGGCGCCGGCGGCCGCGTGGCCTTGTACCGCGGGTCGATCGCCTTGCGGAAGCTCGGCGCGCGCGAGTCCGCCGCCACCGCGAGCATGTGCGGGCGGCGCTCGTTCACCACCTTGTTGAGCATGTTCACCGTCCCGAGGACGGCGTGGGTGGGCTCGCCCTTCGAGCTCGAGAGCGGCGTGATGGCGTGATAGGCCCGGAACACGTAGCCCGACAGATCGACCAGGAAGAGCACCCCCTGAGTGCCCGGTGCGGGGAGCGTCGCCATCGCGCGCGGATGCTACTCGAGAACGAGCCCATCCGGTCTGCCCTCGTGCCCGCCCCCACCCCGCGCCCGCGCGCCCGGGCCCGCACCCACGCAACGCCCCGCCACGGCGCTGCATCGATGCACGAAGCGCAAGCGCGAGCGCAGCCGCGAGCTCAGGCCATGGGCGCAGACGCGGCGGAGGCGCAGGCGCCGTCCGCGGTGGTCGCCCCGATCCTCGCTAGCGCCCCGTCGCCGTCGCCGTCGCCGTCGAGGTCGACGCCCACGGCAACGTCGACGGCGTCCGCGCAACGGTGGCGAGAGAGCGCAGACACCGACCTACATGTGACCGACATCCCCGCTTTCCGTTCCCGCAAGGGAGGATTCCGCTGGCGACATCCGGGCGCGCAGGCCCGGGATTTCGATCGCGTCCCAGCGCGCGGAGCGCTTGCGCTCGGGGGCGAACGCGAAAAGAATGGCGCCCGAAACGATCGCACGCCCTCCGAGGAGCCACCCGTGAGCCAAGCCGATCGCACCGCCGAGCAGCCCGCCATCTTCGACGAGGTGGACGACAGCGACACCGACGTCGTCGACGTGCCGGGTGGGGCTCCGCGACGTCCGGCTCCTCCGAGCGAGGCGCCCGTGTCGAGCCACGTGCTCGTCGTACCGCGCAGCCCGATGCCGAAGCAGATCCCGCCGCCGCCGCGCGTGCCCTCGTTCACGAGCTACGAGGAGTCGCTCGCCGACCTCGGCCCGCCGTCGGTCGCGCCCGTCGCCGTCGACACCGCGCCCCACGCTCCTCCCGCGCCCTCGTACGTCCCGCCGCCCGAGAGCGCGACGTACACGCGCGCGCCGTCCGTCACCACCGCGCCTCCCTTCCTCCTGCGGCGGAAGGTCATCGTCGGCGGCGCGCTCGGCGGCGCGGTCTTCCTGCTCGCGGCGGCTGGCCTGCGCGCGCGCGTCGCGACCGAAGACCCGCGGGCCACCGGCGCCTCCCCCACCACCGCGGGGGCCACCATCAAGCTCGCGCCGGACGCCACCGGCCCGCTCGTCGTCGACGGCGTCGCCGCCCCCGCGGAGGGCGTCGAGGTTTCGTGCGGTGTGCACGTGGTTCGGATCGGCGGCGCGGCGCCGCGGTCCATGGACGTGCCCTGCGACGCGGTGCTCGTGCTGTCGCAGCCCAAAAACACGAGTCAACTCAAACACTAAGCGCTGCGAGCTCGCGCCGCCCCGCGCTGGACGCCGGGGCCGTTGCCCAGTATGCTTGGTGGGTCACGGAAATCTTTGGGCGGCGCAATACGTCCAAGGCCTCACTCGCGCCCGCCCTCGCCGTCGTTCGCGCTTGGCTTCGAACCGGGGATGTCATGACCCAATCGCAGGAAGCACCTCCGTCCACCGGCCTCGTCGCCGGAAAATATCAGCTCCTGCGGCTCATCGGCCGCGGCGGCATGGGCTCGGTGTGGGAGGGCCGGCACGTCTCCCTCGGCAACCACGTCGCCATCAAGTTCATCGAGTCGGAGTACGCCGACAGCGCCGAGGCGCGCGCCCGCTTCGACAACGAGGCCCGGGCCGCCGCGACCATCCAGTCGCGCCACGCGATCCAGATCCACGATCACGGCGTCACCGACGACGGCAAGCCGTACATCGTCATGGAGATGCTCACCGGCGAGCCGCTCGACAAGCGGCTCGAGCGCCAGCGCTTCTTGCCGCTGGCCGACACCGCCCGCATCATCCAGCAGGTCTCGCGCGCCCTCGCGCGCGCGCACGAGCGCGGCATCATCCACCGCGACCTCAAGCCCGAGAACATCTTCCTCGTCCGCACGCCCGACGAGGACGACGAGATCGCGAAGGTCCTCGACTTCGGCATCGCGAAGTTCAAGCCGCAAGCGGGGCAGATGAGCGTGAGCTCCGGCACGAAGACGGGCGCCGTCCTCGGCACGCCGTTCTACATGTCGCCCGAGCAAGCGCGCGGCCTCCGCAACATCGATCACCGCACCGACGTCTGGTCGCTCGGCGTCATCGCCTACCGCTGCACCACCGGCGAGCTCCCGTTCGACGGAGAGTCGGTCGGCGATCTCCTGGTGAAGATCTGCGTCGCGCCGCTGCCGAACCCGTCGCAGCGCAACCCCCAGCTCCCGCCTTCGTTCGACGCGTGGTTCCACAAGGCGCTCGATCGCGAGCCCGACCGCCGCTTCGCCAACGTGCAGGAGCTGGCCGAGGCGCTCGCCAACGTCGCTGGCTTGAGCTCGCGCCGCGTCAACTCCGGGCCGGTCGCGCCCATCCAGGGCGGGGTCCAAGGCACGATGCAGATGGGCCCCGCGTCCCACACGCCGGGGATGATGACGCCGGGCGGCCACCTCCAGGGGGCCTCGCCTTCGGGGATGACGCCGCCGGGCGTCGGGATGACCCCGCGCGTCTCCACCAACGGCGGCCTCCAAGCCGGCGGCATCACCTCGGCGCCGTTCACGACCTCCGCCACCCCGCCGAGCTCCGGCGGGAGCCGCGTCGTGCTCGCCTCCGTGCTCGCCGGCGTCCTCGGCCTGGTGGTCGTCGGCGCAGGGGCGCTCGCGTACACGAAGATGCGCCCGACGAGCGGCGGCGATCCGCCGCCTCCCGACAGCGCGACCGCGCAAGCGACGAACACCGCGGCGACCGCGACCGGGGCGACCACGGCGCCGCCGACCGCGACGGTGGCGGCGACGACCACCGCCACCACCGATCCCGTCGCGACCGTCGACAAGCAGACGACCGCGCTCAAGCCAGGGCTCAAGCCGAACCCTGGCGTCCTGCCGGGCACCAAGCCGGGCACCAAGCCGAGCGCCACCGCGGCGACCAACCCGACGACGGCCCCCACGCCGACGACGGCCCCCACGCCGACGACCGCCCCCACGCCGACGCAGACCACCAAGAAGCCGAATCCGCAGGATCCCGGCTACTGACCGCAAGGCGGCGCTCCTGACGGTCGCGGGGCCGTCGAGCCGCGGCCTCGCTCGCCCCCGTTCTTGGGAGGATCCGCGGTGGATCCCGCTTTCGCGGCTCCCCGCGGCGCGATATCGTGCGCGGCCCGCCTGCCGCCCGAATTTCTCGGGCCGGCGCGGCAACCCAAGGCCATGAGCGCGAAATCCCCCACGTTCCTCGGTATCTTCGAAGGGCACTCCGACCCCGCGGTGGCGGTCGTACGCGACGGCAAGGTCCTCGCCTACTCCGAGGAGGAGCGGCACCTCCGCTACAAGCACGCGCACGGGCTCTACCCGAACCGCGCGCTCAAGTACTGCCTCGACGTCGCGGGGGTGAAGCTCGAGGAGATCGCCGCCGTCGGCGTGAACTGGAACATGGCGGCCTACGGCGACGGCCGGATGCGGAAGTTCTACGATCAGGTGAACGCCGAGTTCCCGATGGTCGACGACAAGACCAAGGGCTGGCAGAACGCGATGCTCCGGCGCTTCAACGCCGACTTCATGAAGAGCCACCACGAGTCGGCGTGGCGCCGCCTCTTCGGTGACGTCGCGTTCCCGAAGCTCCACGGCGTGGCCCACCACTACACCCACGCGCTCCACGCGTGCTTCCAGTCGCGCTTCGACCGCTCGATCTGCATCACCGTCGACGGCTCCGGCGACGAGCACTGCACCGTCGTGTGGGTGCACGAGGGCGACAAGATCACGCCGCTCCGCGAGATCAAGATCCCCCACTCGCTCGGCTGGGTGTACGCGGCCTTCACCGAGTACCTCGGGTTCAAGGCCTACGACGGCGAGTACAAGGTGATGGGCCTCGCGGCGTTCGGCCGCCCCAACGCCGAGCTCCGCGCCAAGGTCGACCGCATCGTGATGCCCGCCGCCGACGGCGTCGGCTACGTCGTCGACCCGACCTACGTCCACTACGGCACGCACCAGTACTCCGACCGCTACACCGACAAGCTCATCGACCTCATCGGCCGAAAGCCCCGCCTCGACCACGAGGAGATCACCAAGTGGCACGAGGACCTCGCCTTCGCGGTCCAGGAGAACCTCGAGGACTCGGTCGAGCGCCTCGTGAAGTGGGCGGTGAAGGAGACGGGCATCAAGAAGGTCTGCATCTCCGGGGGCGTCGGCCTCAACATCAAGATGAACAGCCGCATCTTCCAGCTCCCGGAGGTGGAGGACGTCTACGCGAACCCGCTCTGCTCCGACGGCGGCGCCGCGGTCGGCGCCGCGCTCGCCGCCTGCTTCGAGCAGACGGGCGCGCGCCCCGAGCCCTGCACCCACCTCGCGCTCGGCTTCGAGGAGAAGAACGAAGACATCGAGAAGATGCTCAAGCTCGCGCACCTCGAGTACGAGCGCCCCGCCGACCTCGCCGAGGCGGTCGCGGCCGAGCTCGCGAACGGCCGCATCGTCGGCTGGTTCCAGGGGCGGATGGAGGCCGGGCCCCGCGCCCTCGGCCACCGCAGCATCCTCGCCGATCCCCGCAAGGTGGAGAACCGCGACAAGGTCAACGCGATCATCAAGTTCCGCGAGTACTGGCGGCCGTTCTGCCCGTCGATGCTCAAGGAGGCCGCCGACCGCTACTTCGCCGAGTGGACCGACGCGCCGTTCATGATCCTGTCGTTCCCCGCGAACGACAAGCTGAAGGCCGACGCCCCGGCGATCGTGCACGTCGACGGGACGTCGCGCGTGCAGCTCGTCGACAAGGCGGTGTCGCCCCGCTACCACGCGCTCATCGCCGCGTTCGAGAAGAAGACGGGCGTGCCCGTGCTCCTCAACACCTCGTACAACGTGAAGGGCGAGCCCATCGTCTGCACCGCGCAGGACGCCCTGCGCACCTTCTGGGCGACGGGCCTCGAGATCCTCGCGGTCGGCGACTTCCTCGTGCGGAAGCCCAAGCTGTCATGAGCCGCGCGCCCCGCCTCCTGGTCATCGCCCCCCACCCCGACGACGAGGTCCTCGGGGCGGGCGGCACCATCGCCCGCTTCGCCAAGAAGGGCGGCGAGGTGACGATCCTCACCGTCGCCGCCCACATGCCGCCGCTGTACACCCAGGCGGTGCACGAGCAGACCGTGCGCGAGGCGAAGAAGGCGCACGCGCTCATGGGCGTGCGCGAGTCGGTCTTCCTCGACAAGCCGGCGGTGCTCCTCGGCCAGATCCCGGTGAGCGAGTTCAACGGGATGATCCTCGACGTCGTCAAGCGCGCGCAGCCCGACGTCCTCCTCGTGCCCTACTACGATCGACACATCGACCACCGGCTCATCTTCGACGCCTGCATGGTCGCGGCGCGCCCCGTCGGCGCCGGCAAGAACATCGGCGTCGTGGCCGCGTACGAGACCTTGAGCGAGACGCACTGGAACGCGCCGCACCTCGAGCCGAACTTCACCCCGAGCTGGGTCGTCGACGTGACCGACTTCATCGACACGAAGATCGCGGCGATGCGCTGCTACGAGAGCCAGATCCACCCGTTCCCCGAGCCGCGCTCGGCCGAGGCGCTGCGCGCGCTCGCGCTCTTCCGCGGGAGCCAAGCGGGCTTCGGCTACGGCGAGGGCTTCCACGTCCTTCGCATGGGCCTCGGCGCCGAGTCGCTCGTCGCCTGACCGCGCGAGGGCTCACGCGGCGCCGTCGATCGCCAGGAGCGCGTCCTTCGCGCCGCGCGCGATCGAGATCGTCCCGGCGGGGCCCTCGGGCTCGCGCACGTTGACGCGCACGAGCGTGGCCCCGCCCGCGGCGAGGCGCTCGCCGAAGTGCCGCACCGTCGGCACCGCCCGGCCCGCGCCGCACTCCACCACGCACACCTCGGAGAGCGGGATCGAGCGGAGCCACACGTCGAGCCGGCGCTCCTCGGCGTCGAACGGGGCCGACTCCCACCCGCCGTCGCCGAACATCAGGATCGCGGGCCGGGCGATCTCGCCGCACCGCGGGCAGGCGGGCAGCGGCCGCCGCGCACGCATGGTGGCCTCGTCGACGGCGACGCCCTCGGCCGGCGGATCGAAGAGCGGCTGTCCGCAGCCGTCCTGGCACTGCAGGCGGTGGATCGACCCGTGGCACTGGTAGACGCGTTCGGCGGCGAAGCCCGCGCGCTGGAACTGGCCGTCGACGTTGGAGGTGAAGACGAAGGCGCCCGCGGGGGCGCGCGCGGCCCAGCGCGCGAGGACGGCGAACCCCTCGTGGGGGACGGTGGCCCGATAGAGATTGAGCCGGTGGCCGTAGAAGCCCCACGCGAGCGCCGGATCGCGGCGGAACCAGCGCGGGTTCGCGAGGTCGACGAACGACAGCCCGAGCTTCGCGAACGGCGGGTAGGCGCGCCAGAAGCCCTCGTTCCCACGGAAATCGGGCAACCCCGAGTCCACGCCCATCCCCGCGCCCGCGGTGAGGACCAGGGCCCGGGCCCCCGAGACCGCCGCCGCCGCCCTCGCGATCACGTCGTCTTCCACGAAGCCTGAGCTTAGCGTACCCTCGGGGCATCCTCATGCGTCGGCTCCCGCGCAAGCTTCTCTTCTTGTTCTTCACCCTCGTCCTCCTGCCGTTCTTCGCGCGCGCCGTCTCGGCGCAGCCGAGCGAAGGCGAGCGCAAGTCGCAGGCGCGCATCCTCTACCAGGAGGGCGTCAAGCAGCAGGAGGGCGGCAACTACACCGAGGCGCTCGCCAAGTTCGAGGCCGCCCAGAAGCTCTACAACGCGCCGACGCACCTGCTCCACATGGCCGAGTGCCAGGCGATGCTCGGCAAGCTCATCGACGCGACCGAGAACTACCGGGTCCTGTCGCGGATGACGCTCCCCGCCGACGCGCCCCAGGCGTTCGTCGCCGCCCAGCAGCAGGGCGCGGCCGAGCTCCCCGCCGTCGAGGCGCGGATCCCGCAGCTCAAGCTCGAGATCAAGGACCCGCCGATCGCGACGCTCAAGAACCTGCAAATTACACTCAACGGCAAGCCCGTCCCCGTCGAGCTCGTGGGCGTCTCGCGGCCCATCGATCCGGGCAAATACAAGATCAACGCCTTCGCCGACGGATACGTGATCAAGGACCCGACCGGCGAGATCCCGCTCGCCGAGAAGGAGAAGCGCGTCGTCCAGATCACGCTCCAGCCCGGCACGCCCCCGCCGCTCGCGAGCGCGTCGGCGAGCGCCGCCCCCTCGAGCAGCGCGCCGCCCCCGGCGTCCGCCTCCGCGTCCGCGACCACGTCGTCGACGACCCCGCCGCCGCCCCCTCCCCCGCCCGAGAAGAAGACGCTCGGCATCATGGCGGGTGCGCACCTCAACGTGAACAAGCCGATCTTCAAGACCTCGAACTTCGTCTCGACCGGCGCCGCGCTCGGCGTCGACCTCGGGATCAAGCTCGGGCGCGCGATCTACATCGGCGGCGGCCTCGAGTTCGGCCGGCACGGCACCGGCAGCGCGATCGACAACGCGCCGGCCAACAACGGCGCCAAGGTCGACCCCGACAACTACGGCATCAGCTCCTTCTACATCTACCCGATGCTCGCGTTCTTCTCCTCGAACGACAAGCTGGGCTTCTGGGCCGATCTCAACGCGGGCCTCCGCTCCTGGAGCATCAACCAGAGCAAGAACGCCGACGCCTCGTTCGCGATGGCGGCGGTGGAGGTCGGCGGCGCCGTGGGCGCGATCATCCCCGCCGGGCCGATGCGGCTCGTCCCTCGCCTCGGCGTCACCATCGGCGGCTCGACCAACACGAACCCGAAGGTCAAGGAGCTCGGCCGCGACGTCGCCGCCGGTCCGCTCGGGCTGAGCGGCACCGAGTCGTACTACGACAACAACGGCAGCGGCGTGCACGGCATGCTCATCCTCGGCCTCACCGGCTACTTCAGCGCCGACCTC
>JAEUKG010000669.1 GCA_016794325.1 Myxococcales bacterium
GACGCCGAGCCGGCGAATGAGCCGGCCGGCGACGAGCAGCTGCACCCCGAGCGAGGCGGCGTTGAGCACCGCGTAGTACCGGGCGAAGAAGCGCGCGAGCTCCTCCTTGGGCATCGACGCCGACACGACGGACTTGAAGAGGTAGTCGGCGACGAGGACGGTGATCGTCGACACGACCGCGAGCAGCGTCACCCGGAGCGCGAGGCTGCTCTTTCCGACCTCACCGACCGCCGACAGCGCCGAGGCGCCTCGCGCGGCCGGCGTCTGCTCCTCTCCGCGCGGGAGCGCGGTGACGACGAGGGCGGTGGCGACGAAGAGCCACGCCGAGAGCGTGAGGAGGGCGCTCGTCTTCCACATAGACACCGCGGCGGCGGCGAACGACGCGCCCGTCACCGCGCCGACGACGCCGCCGGCGGCGATGGGGCCGAACAGGCGGCGGCCTTGCGCGACGGTGAAGAGCTGGCCCGTCAGCGTCCAGAACTGCGTCGCGAGGAGCGTGCCGAGGACGCCGCTCACGAGGTAGAGCGCGTAGACGGTGGCGACCGGCGGCGACTCGCTCCGGAGGGCGGTGACCACGAGCGCGGCGACGAGGAGGGTGACGACCAGCGCGTTGCGCTGGCCGAAGCGCCGCCCGATCGCGCCCGTCCACCGGGCGGTGAAGAGCGTGACCACCGCGAGCGCGGCGTAGGCGATCGCGAGCTGGCTCGGCGGGAGCTTGGTGAGGAACAGGGCGTCGCGGGCGGTCTCGAGGACGGTGTGGCCGGCGATGAGCAGGAGGAGCGCCGTGAAGGCGAGCGCGAACGGGCGCCCCTCCTCGCGTCGGAGGTCGATTAGCCTGCTCAAAAACGTCGAGTCTTCGCCCACTTGCGAGAATCCAGCGTACCTGTTGCAACCCCGCGCTGGGTGCTTAACCTTATAGTCCTCATGGCGCGCGCGGTCACCCCCACGAACCTCAGCCCGTCCGTCCAAGCCGGGCTCCTGCGCAACGCGGTGTTCGCCTTCGCGGTCGCGCTCGGCGCGACGATGGCGGCCGTCGGCTTCGGGCTCGCTCCGCTCTGGCGCGGGTTCCTCTTCCTGCCGTTCGGGGTCGCCTCGTACATGCTCCACGCGTCGCTGCTCGGCACCTGTTTCCTGTCGAGCTTGCGCGGCGTCCGGCAGACCGCCAGCGGCATGCAGCCGGTGGGCGATCCGCAGGAGCGCGCGGCGCTGGTCCGTCGCGGCGCGATGGCCTTCGCGAGCACCGTCGGCGCCGCCGCCTTCGGCACCGCGCTCGCCGTCATCGCGCGCTGACGCCACCGCTCGGCGCGTTCCCCCCTCCGACTCCACCCCTCCGCTCGCGATCCCCCTCGCGACGGGCCCGGTTGCGCGTACCATCGCAGTCGATGAAACCGGCAAAGGGCGGTTCGGCGAGCCGACGGCTGCTCCGGATGAGGGGCCG
Source organism: Myxococcales bacterium (assembly GCA_016794325.1). GTDB lineage: Bacteria > Myxococcota_A > Polyangia > Polyangiales > Polyangiaceae > SXNL01. Next base: position 1,439 of record JAEUKG010000669.1, read on the forward strand.
CATGGTCGCGGGCGCGCGCAACGCCCTCGAGCTCGCGCGGCTCGGGCGCTTGGGTGAGGACTACGCGGCTCCGTACGAGGTGGTCGACCAAGGCGAGCACCACCGCCTGCGGCGCTACGCCACCTGCGATCGCGACGACGCCCCGGTGGCGCTGTTCGTCCCGCCGCTCATGGTGACGTCGGAGGTCTACGACGTCGCGCCCGACGTGTCGGCGGTGGCGACGCTCGGGGCGCGGGGGATCCAGCCCTTCGTCGTCGACTTCGGCGCCCCCGAGCATCAGGAGGGGGGCATGCATCGCACCCTCGACGATCACGTGCGCGCGGTCCTCCGCTCGATCGACCGCGCTCGCGAGCTCACCGGGCGCGACGTGCACCTGCTCGGCTACTCGCAGGGGGGCATGTTCTGCTACCAGGCCGCCGCCTACCGGCGCAGCGCCGGGATCCGCTCGCTCGTCACCTTCGGGAGCCCGGTCGACATCCACAAAGGCGTGCCCGGGGTCCGCGCCGATCTCACGGGGGCGTTCGTGCGGGCGATCGAGCCGGCGGTCTCGAGCGCGCTCGAGCGCATCGAGGGGCTGCCGGGCGCGCTCACCAGCACCGCGTTCAAGCTCGTCAGCACCCGCAAGGAGATCGAGCAGCGCATCGACTTCTTGCGCCTGCTCCACGACCGGTCCGCCCTCGTGCGCCGCGAGGCTCGGCGCCGATTCCTCGGCGGCGCCGGCTTCGTCGCCTGGCCCGGCCCCGCGTTCCGCGTCTTCGTCGACGACTTCATCGTCCACAACCGCATGCTCGCGGGCGGCTTCGTCATCGACGGCCGCACGGTGACCCTCGCCGACATCACCTGCCCGATCCTCGCGTTCATCGGCACCACCGACGAGATCGCGCGCCCCGCGAGCGTGCGCGCCATCATCGACGCCGCCCCAGGAGCGTTCGTCGAGATCGCCTCCGTCCCCGCGGGGCACTTCGGGATCGTCGTCGGCTCGCGCGCGTCGCAGGTCACGTGGCCCAAGGTCGCGTCGTGGATCTTCGAGCGAGAGGCGAGCGCCGCGCCCAGCGCGCCGCCCCCTTCGGTTCGCGCGCCCGCGCCCGAGGCCGACGACCTCGAGGCCGCGGAGTTCGACGGCGATTTTCGCCTGTTCGTCGACACCGCCCTCGACTCGGTGAAGGCGGCGTGGCGCCGCGCCGGAGACGCGGCGTCGTCCGCGTACGACGCCTACGACGCGATCCGCTACCAAGAGCCGCGGCTCCGAAGGCTCGCGGCGCTCGGCGCCGGCTCGCGGGTGAGCCCGGGCCGCGCCCTCGCCGAGCGCGCGGCGAAGTCCCCCGACGCGGTCTTCTTCCTGTGGCACGACCGCGCGTTTTCGTACCGCGTGGCCGATCAGCGCGTCACCAACGTCGCCAAGGGTCTCTACGCATGCGGAGTGCGGCCGGGGGATCGCGTGGGGGTCGTGATGCGCTCGCGGCCGAGCTTCTTGTCGGCGGTGACGGCGCTCAGCCGACTCGGCGCGGTCCCCGTGCTCGCGCCGCCGGAGGCCGCGGACGCCGATCTCTCGGCGGCGCTCGCCGAGGCGGGGGCGCGCTTCGTGGTGTCGGATCCCGAGCTCGGCGCGCGGTGCCGCGCCCTCGGCGACCGCCCCGTGCTCGTGCTCGGCGGCGGCGGGCGCGCGCGCTCGCTCGAGCCCGGCCTCGTCGACATGGAGGCGATCGATCCCGCCGCCGCCGCGCTCCCCGCGGGCTTCGAGCTCGACGCGGGGCTCGCTCGCGACGTCGCGCTCGTCCTCTTGCGGCCGAGCGAACGCGGCGGCCTGCGCGCGGCGCCGGTGACCAACCACCGGTGGGCGCTGTCGGCGCTCGGGGCCGCGGCGGCGTGCACGCTCAAGCCCAACGACACCGTCTACTCGTGCGTGCCGTTGCACCACCCGACCGGGGTCCTCGTCGGCGTCGGCGCCGCGATCGCGGGGGGCTCGCGCCTCGCGCTCGCCGAGGGCTTCGACCCCGAGCGCTTCTCGACCGACGCCCGTCGCTACGGCGCGACCGTCGTGTTCTACGCCGGCGAGATGTTGCGGTCGCTCCTGCGGGCGCCGCCGTCGCGCGCCGATCGTTCGCTCCCGGTGCGCCTCTTCGCCGGCAGCGGCGTGCGGCCCGCGCTCGCGCGCGCGCTCACCGAGCGCTTCGGCGCGAGCGTGCTCGAGTTCTACGGGGGGACGACGCAGAAGGTGATCCTCGCGAACGCCGCCGGCGGCAAGCCCGGCGCGCTCGGGCGCGTCTTGCCGGGCAGCGCCGCGGTGCGCCTCGTCCGCGCCGACGTCGACACCGGGCTGGCGGTGCGAGGCCGCGACGGTCGCCTCGAGGAGGTCGGCCCCGGGGAGCCGGGCCTGCTCGTCGCGCGCCTCTCCGACGAGGACGACGTCGCCGCGCCGGGGGTGGTCTCGGGGGCGTTTTCGCCCGGCGACGCGTGGTTCGTGTCGAGCGACGTCCTCTGCCGCGACGCCGACGGCGACTACTTCTTCGTGGACTCGCTCGGCGGGTACGTGAAGACGGGCGGGGGCCCGGTCTCGACGCGCGCGGTCGAGGACGCGCTCTACGGCCTCCCCGAGGTGGAGCTCGCGGCCGCGTGGGGCGAGCGCGATCGCGTGGTGGCGGCGGTCGTCGCCAGCGAGCCGCTCTCGCCCGCGCGGCTCGCCGAGGCCGTCGAGCCCCTCGCCGCGCACGCCCGCCCCACGCAGGTGGTGCAGCTCCCGCGCATCCCGATGACCGACGGCTACCGGCCGCGGCGCCGCGACTTGCCCGCGCTCGCCGCGGGCGCCGGCCATCGCCTCGTGCTCGAGCCGGATCGAGCGACCTACCGCGCGTCGGCGGACGAGCCCGCGCGGGCGCCCGAGGCCACGGCCTGACGCGCGGCCGCGCTCACGCGAGGCGCGAGCGCAGGCGCGCGATCGTCTCCGGCTCCCCGCGGAAGCGCACGATCACGCCGGCCTCTTCGTAGCGCTCTTCGCACACCTTGCCGACCTCGTGCATCTCCGAGACGAGCCGCTGGCGGTCGTAGGGGACCACGAGCTCCGCCTCCTCGTAGGCGTCCTCGAAGAAGGCGATGATGCGCTCGCGGACCTCGGCGACGTCCTTCGGGTCGTGGGCCGAGATGAACCAGGCGTTCGGGAGCTTGGCCTCGAGCCTCCGGAGGTCCGGCGCCGCGATGCGATCGACCTTGTTCATCACGAGGACGGAGGGGACGACGTCGGCGCCGATCTCCGCGAGCACCTCGCGCGTGACGTCGTGCTGGGCCTCCCACGCCGGGTCGGAGGCGTCGACGACGTGGAGGAGGAGCGACGCCTCGTGCGCCTCGTCGAGCGTCGACTTGAAGCTCGCGACCAGATCGTGGGGGAGCTTCTTGATGAAGCCGACCGTGTCGCTGACGAGGATGCGCGGGTGGACCTCGGGCTGGAGCGCGCGCACGGTGGTGTCGAGCGTGGCGAAGAGCTTGTCCTCGACGTAGACGTGGCTCGCGGTGAGGGCGCGCATGAGCGACGACTTGCCGGCGTTGGTGTAGCCGACCAGCGCGACGCGCCGGGCCTGCCGGCGGTGGGCCCGGCGCACGCCTTGCTCGGCCTGGATGCGCGCGAGCTCGTCCTTCAGCTCCGCGATGCGATCGCGGATCTGGCGGCGATCGAGCTCGATCGCGGCCTCGCCGGCGCCGCGGCCGCGCTGGCGCTCCTTGCCCGAAGGTGACTCGCGCACCCGCGGCGCGGTGTAGGCGAGGCGCGCGATCTCCACCTGGAGCCTGGCCTCGCGGCTCTTCGCGTGGCGGTGGAAGATCTCGATGATGACGCCGGTGCGGTCGAGCACTTGCGTGCCGGACGCGCGCTCGAGGTTCCGCGCCTGGCTGGGCGAGATGTCGTGATCGACGGCGACGAGCTGCACCTTGGGCTCGGGCGCCTCGCCGAGCGCGCCCTCGTCCTCGTCCTCGTCGTCGTCGTCGTCGTCGTGCCCGTGCCCATGCTCGCGCTCGTGCTCGCGCTCGTGCTCGTGGCCCTCCGCCTCGCGGCGCATCCGCGCCTTGTCCTTCTTCTTCGGCGCGGTCGTCCCGACGTGGCCCGACCCGCCGGTGAGCTCGGCGAGATCGAGGAGCCTGCCTTCGCCGAGCACCGCCGCCGCCGCGATGTGATCGCGAGGCTGGATGACCTCGCCCACCACGTCGTAGCCGAGGGTGCTGACGAGCCGCCCGAGCTCGGTGAGGCTCGACTCGAAGTCGCCCTCGGTCACGTCGGGCAGCTTCACCGCCACGAGGACGGCCTTTTGCCGCGGTTCTTTGGTCATCGGGTGCGATGCGCGAGTATCACGCCGCGTCGTCTTCCACCAGACCCTGTCGCGCGAGGAACTTCGCCATCACCCGGAGGTAGCCGCCGCGGTCGAGGTGGACGGCGTGGTTGCCCGGGAAATAGTAGGCCGTGGGCCGCCCCCAGTGCTCCCAGAGGAGCCGCGCGTGGGACGGCGGCGCCATCCGGTCGCCGACCCCGGCGATGACCATGAGCCGCTCCTTGGGCAGCGCGGGCTCGTACGACAGCGCGTGGTGGACCGCGAGCATCCGCCGCGCGTCACGCACCGACGCGCCGGCGAGGCGCATCGTGCGGCGCATCAGCGTCGCGAGCGGCTCCCAGGTGAGGAGGAGGTCGACCATGCTCGCGACGGGCACGTTGGGGATCGCGAACGCGAGGCTCGGCTCGATCGAGGCGAGGAGCGCGGTGAGGTACCCGCCGAGGCTCATGCCGGTGACGCCGACGGCGGGCACCCCGCGCGACCGCAGGTGATCCATGATCACGCGGGCGTCCCACACCGCGTGGGCCATCGCCTCGCTCGACTGGCCGAGCTCCGGGGAGACGAAGCCGTGGCCGCTGAAGAACGCGCCCTCCATCCGGCGCACCCCGTGGAACGGCATGGTGGGGAACACCACGTCGAAGCCGAGCCGGTAGAGCCAGGGCAGCTCGAAGAGCGCGGCGTTCATCCAGTACGGGCTCGCCCAGAAGCCGTGGAGGACGATGACGGTGAGCCGCGGCCGATCGCCGTGGAAGACGTGCCGCGCGTGGGCGGTGCGGTTCTTCACGTGGCCGAGGTAGCTCGCCGCGAGCGCGGGGTTTCGCGGCGAGAAGTCGCTCTCGAACGAGAGGTCCTCGACCCTCGCCCCGCGCGGGACGCGCAGCACGCCGCGGGCGCGCACGCGCCGCACCCGCGCCGGCTCGGGCCGGACGAAGAAGCGGCCCGGCTCCGCGAGGAACGCGGGATCCGTGTAAAATGCAAGGGACTCGAGCTGGCGCAACGCCGCCCTCTCGCGGAGCAGGCCGGAGAAGAACGGGAAGAGCGCGCTCGCGGTCGCCGCGCAGACTCCTCGATCGAGGGCCGCGCAGCCGAGGACCGTCGGGCGCTTGCGGAGCGGCACGTCGAAGGGCTCGTCGCGCCGGTAGAAGTCCTCCGGGAGCGCGTCCCACCACGGCTTGGCGCCCGGCGTCATGGCGGGGGGCCCGAGCGGACGGAGCGAGCCTTCCCACGGACCGCGCATCCCTCGATCGTAGGGGTACGCGCTCCTTCGCGCCAGGGCGCGATCTTGGTGTAAGAGGTGCCGCGTGGAGCCGTCGCTCGACCCCCTCACGACGCTCGCGCGCGCGATCCTCGGCCTCGGCGCGGGGATCGTGGTCCCGCTCGGCCTCGCCGCGGGGGGGCCGCGCGAGGGCGAAGCGGGGCGCCCGCTCCACGCCTTCGCGCGCAAGCTCGCCTCGCCGGCCGCGGTCGGCCTCATGGTGTCGCTCGTCACCACCGATCCGACGCTCGCCTCGCTCGCGTGCACGCCCTGGCTCGCGCTGAGCGCGCTCGTCGCGCTCGTCGGGCTCCGGCGCCTCTTCGCGCGCCTGCGGTCGCCGGCGCGCGCCGATCTCGGCGAGCTCGCGCTCGACGCCGGCTACGTGTACCTGCCGGTGGGGGCGGCGTGGGCGTTCGTCTACCGCTCCGACGCGAGCCTCTTCGGCTTCACCGGGATGCAGGCGCTCCTCACCGCCAACCACTTCCACTACGCCGGCTTCGGGGCGTGTGTCCTCGTCGGGATCGTCGGCCGGAGGCTTGGCCCGGGCGCCGGGTTGACCTATCGCGCGGCGGCGGTCCTCACGACGGCCGCGGTCGCGCTCGTCGCCGCTGGCATCACGCTCTCGCACGCCCTCGAGGTCTTCGCCGCGTGGGCGCTCGTGCTCGGGGTCGCGCTCACCGCCGCGAGCCTCGTCCGCGTCGCGCGCGTCGCGAGCGGCGTCGTGCGCGCGCTGTTCGCGATCTCCGCGCTCTCGGGGCTCGTCGCCGCGGGCTTCGCCGCCCACTTCGCGACGGGGGGCTTCGCCCACCTCGACGCGGTCGCCCTGCGCCGGATGCTCTTCTTCCACGCCCTCGTCAACGCGCTCGGCTTCGTCGGCGCCGGGCTCACCGCGTGCCTGCTGGCCGCGCGGTCGTCGCCGCCGCCCGGCGATCAGGGCCGGAAGGCGTTGTCTTCCTCGCCGGAGACCACCACCACCTGATCCGACGGGAGCCCCTCGAGGATCTGGTTGTAGGTCTTCGGGCTCTTGTCGTCGAGGAGCGCCTTGTAGAACGTGAGCGACGATCCCGCGTAGTTCATGAAGTACGACGGCAGGACGTTCGTGACCACGTCGAGGTACTTCGAGCCCTTCGGGTCGGAGGCGCCGTTCACCTCCTTGCGGCGATCGACGAGGGCGGTGTCGAGGTACGCGAACGTGTCGCAGCTGTCGAAGAAGAAGAGCTGGTACTTCTCCTTCGCGACCTTGCCCTTGCGCGCGAGGGCGTTCGTGTTCTTGCTGAGCTCGGAGTGGCCGTTGTAGACGACGAGGTCGGCGCCCTCGGAGATCGCGTCGTAGCGGTCGTCGAAGTCGCGGCCGGCGGTGTACAGGGTGTCGATGAGGAGCGACGTCACCACGACGGTCCGCGCCTGCCCGGCGGGCCCGGTGACCTTGCCCTCGAGGGTGACGTCTTTGGCGATCGACGCGCTCTTCTTCTCGGTGCGCTTCGCCCCCGGGAGCGTCGCCGCGACGCCGGTCACGAACTCCTCGTATTGCCGCTGGCCGATGTCGGAGGCGCCGCCACCCTCGGCGTAGCCGAAGATCGCGACGACCTTGAGCGCGTCGTCCTTCCAGACCTCTTTGTATTCGGGGTACTTGCCGGTGGTGACGTCCTTGCGGCGCGACACCTTCGCGCTCACGCTCGTCACGTCGGCGGGGGCGAGGGTGCAGCCGGGGGCCTTCGGCTGGAAGTCGTGCCAGAACGTGGCCTTGCCGTACTCGTCCTTTCCGCAGGGCCCGTCGTATTTGTCGACGAACGCCGACAGACCCTCGGAGTCGACGTGCTTCGGCACCGTGACCTGGTACTTGCGGGGGATCGTCTTGCCCTTCGGCCACGCGACCGGCAGCTTCGCGTGGAACGTGACCTTCACGAGGCCGCCGCCGGCGTCGCTCGTCTTCACGTTCGTCGTCTCGTGTTGGCCCACGCGGCTGTTGGCGTTGAAGGCGGTGAGGTCGCCGATCGTGTAGAAGAGCTGCGACGAGATCGCCTTCGCCGCGTCCGTCTCCTTCGCGGCGATCACCTCCCCGTCGAAGTCGAAGTCGACGAAGCCCGCCTCGTTGCTCGTGATGGCGTCTTCGCCGGCGTCGTCGTCGGCCACCTCCTGGGAGCAGCCCTGCGCGAAGGGGACAGCGCAGACGGCGAGGGCGAAGGCGGCGACGATCGAGGTCCTCATGGTGGGCCCCTGTCGCAAGAGCTATGCCTCCCTGCGACATGGTCGCACCTCCACGAACCCGTGTGTCGGCGGCGTTCGTGCGGGGGGTATGGACACGCGCGGATCCACCGCGTCCGATCCATTCGCCGTCAGGGAGCGGGGCGCCTCGCGGTGTCGACGCGGCCGAGCTGGTCGGCCGATCGCTCGGGCCAGCCGTCGTAGTAGTGGGCCCAACGTCGCCCGGTGAGCCGCTTGTGCGCGAGCGCGTAGGCCACGCGCGCCGTCGAGGGCACGCCGACCGCGAGCAGGTACAGCGGGCCGAGCCGCCGCGACTGGACCGCGTGGCCGAGCTCGTGGGCGCGGTTCTCTTCGCCGACGGGGACGTAGTCGTTGTCGTCGGGGGTCCACAAGACGACGTGCCCCAGGCTGATCGCGCCCGGGACGTCGAGCTCGCCCACGATGCGGCCGCTCTCGAGATCGACGCGGCGGACGCGCCCGCGCGCGAGGTGGTGCCCGAGCACGAGCACGCCGAGCGTGGTCTGCGGGAGCTCCCAGGCTACGGCGGCGGCGGCGCGGAGGGCGTCGAGCGCGCGCATCATTCCTCGGGGTGGGGCTTCTCGTTGAGCACGAGCCAATACAGACCGAGCTGGCGCGTCGCCTCGACGAACTCGTTGAAGTCGACGGGCTTGCGCACGTAGCTGTTGGCGCCGAGGTCGTAGCCGGCGAGGCGGTCGCGCTCCTCGCGGCTCGACGTGAGGATGACGACCGGCACGCGGCGGGTGCGGGGATCGCTCCGGATCTCGCGGAGGACGTCGAGGCCGTCGATGAGCGGCAGGTTGAGATCGAGGAGCACGAGGGCGGGCAGGACGTTGGGGTCTCGGCCGGCGTGGCTGCCCGTCCCCTTCAGGTAGTCGAGGGCGGTCTGTCCGTCGGGGGCAACCACCACCTCGTTGGCGATGTGCGATTTCGCGAACGCGCGCTTGGTGAGCTCGACGTCGTCGACGTTGTCTTCGACCAGGAGGATGGTGTTCGAGTGACGGATCATGCGGCGCTTCCGAGGGTGAAGTGGAAGGTGGCCCCGGCGTCGACGGCGCCCTCGGCCCACGCGCGCCCTCCGTGGCGCGTGACGGCGCGCAGGACGGTCGCGAGGCCGATGCCCTCGCCCGGGAAGCGGTCGGCGTGGACGCGCTGGAACGGCTGGAAGAGCCGGGCGGCGTGGCGGGGATCGAAGCCGACGCCGTTGTCGCGCACCCAGAAGTGGCGGCGCGCGCTGTCGCCGCCGAGCTCCACCCGAGGCGTGGACGCGTCGCGGGTGAACTTGAGCGCGTTGCCGAGGAGGTTCTCGAGCACGACGCGAAGGAGCCGCGGGTCGGCCTCGGCGACGAGCCCGGGGCTGGCGTCGAAGGTCGTCCGCGGGCCGTGGTCGAGGTCGGTCCACACCTCGCGGCCGAGGGCCGTCACGTCGACCCGCGCGAGCTCGAGCTCGGCGCGGTCGAGGCGAGAGAGGGCGAGGAGGGCGTCGATGATGGCGTCCATGCGCCGCGCCGCTCGGCACACCCGATCGAGATAGTCCTGGCCCTTGGCGTCGAGGGCGCTGCGGTGGTCCTCGAGCAGGGCGCGGCTGAAGCCGTCGATCGCGCGGAGCGGCGTCCGCAGGTCGTGGGAGACGGAGTAGCAGAAGCTCTCGAGCGCGGTGACGGTCGCGCGCAGCTCGGCGGTGCGCTCCTCGACGCGCCGCTCGAGCTCGGCGTTGGCCTCGCGGAGGGCGCGCTCGGCGTCGGCGCGGTCGGTGACGTCTCGAGCGACCCCGAGCACGCCGAAGACGCGCCCCTCGTCGTCCACCCGCGGCACCAGCGTGGTCTCGAAGATCGCGTCGCCGGTCGGCAACCGCACGGCGCGCGTGGCCTTGACCATCGCCCGCGTGCGCGCGCACTCGCGCGCGCGCCGCTCGGTGTCGCCCGCCTGCTCGCCGAGCACCTCGGCGAGCGAGAGCCCGACGACCTCGCGGCTCGCTCGGCCGAGCTGCCGCGCCGCCGCCGGGTTCACGCGCACGAAGACGGGGGAGCGATCGTCGTGCAGCTCGAGCTCGTAGACGGCGTCGGACGTGAGCTCGTAGATCGCTTCGTACGGCAGTGCGGGCAAGACCGGTCGAGTATACGGCGAACCTGAGCGTCCCGCGATCCACCGACCCGAGGTGGCGCGACGATTTTTCGCGTTTCTCCGCGTGGCACCCGGCGTGCAAACCAGGTCCGACGTGGTGTCGCGATCTTGGAGACGCGCAGCGGTTGCGTCGTACGCGAGTTTTGCGCTCGTCGCAGCTTTTGCGTGCGGCTGCGGCGGGAGCGACGCGCCGCCGCCCGACGACGACCGCAGCGAGGCCGCGACGTCGGAGCGCGACGAGCGGCGCGGCGTCTTCGCGGCCGGCGCGAGCGCCGACGAGGGCACGGTCCGGGTGGGGCCGAGCCTCTCGCTCGTCCGCGGCGCGCGGGTGCGCGAGCTCGTCGGCGGACGCGAATACCTCTTCGTCCTCGCCCCGACGAGCGCGCCGCCGAGAGACGGCCTCGACGTGATGGAGGTGCGGAGCTACCGGCCCATCAAGACGATCATCGGGACGCTCGCCGCCGACGCGCACGACCCGCGAGGGATGGTGCTCTCGAGCGCCCGGGGCAAGACGTGGGCGCTGTCGGGCGTGGCGGTAGCGGGGCTCCGCGACACCATCGCGAGCATGCCCGAGCACGACTACTCGCGGACGAGCTTCGCCGTGCGCGCGGCGCCGCGCGGCGCGTCGCGGGCCGACGTCTTCGAGGCGAACCCCGTCCCCCTCGTGACGTGCCGCGGGCGCGACGACGCGACCCAACGCATCGAGCTCGTCGGCGTGAAGCCCGACGACTCGATGCTCGACGGCTTCGTGATGCGCGACACGGGCGGCGAGCCGGCGATGGGGCCCCACGTCGCCTGCAGCCGCGCCGGCGCGACCTACACCTGCGCGTTCGACTCCCTGGGCGACGCGTGGGGCACGTCGCGCTTCGAGGCCAAGGCGACGTTCGACGCCTCGGTGGTGCGCGTCGACGGGCAGACGATGCGCTTCGCGTGCGCCTCGCTCGACCGAGCGTCGCTCGCGGCGCGGAGCGAGGACGAGTAGCGCCGCGGGCGGCGCGCTGGTGCTACGATGCCGAGGTGAGCACACGCCTCGCCACGGTGGTGGAGCCCCTCGGCTCGGACTTGATCGCGCTCGCGCAGTGCATCGCCCTCGACGTGAGCACGTTCCCCCACCCGAGCTTGCCGCCGGTGCTCTCGGGGCCGCTCGCGCCGCACCCGGTCTGGGTCGCGCGGGCGCCGGCGTCCGCGGGCGCGCCGCTCGGCGTGGTCGGCTTCGCCGCCGGGAGGTGGAAGCGCGGCTACCTCGAGATCGCGGGGCTCGCGGTGGACGCGAGGGCTCGCCGTCAGGGCGTCGGCCGGGCGCTCCTCGGCGCCGCCACCGCCGCCGCGCGCGGGCGCCGGCTCGGCGCGGTCATCCTCCACGTCTCCACCGGCAACCCGGGCGCGTACGCGCTCTACCGCTCCGAGGGGTTCCACGAGAACCGCCTCCTCGCCGGCTTCTACTCCTCGCGGGAGTTTCCCGACGACGGCGACGCCCTCGAGATGATCCTCACCCTCGGAGGTGGCTGAGTGTCCGCGCTCGGCTTCCGCTTCGAGCGGATGGAGCGTCGCCCCGACGGCATCTGGGTCGACGTGGCGGTCCTCGACGGCGGCGTCGCGGTGAGCCTCGTCAGCGCCCACGTCGACTCGCCCGCGCAGAGCCTCCGCGAGCTCTTCACCCACGAGGTGCGGATGTCGGGCGGGCAAGCGCGGGACGCCGACGGGCAGCGGTGGGTCGTCAGCGACGCCTACGTCTTCCGTCCCGACGGGTCGTTCGAGCACGTGCACGACGAGGGGGAGCCCCCGGCGTCGTCGCGCACCGCCCGGCGCGGGCGCTGGGCGCTCGACGGCGATCACCAGGCGACGATCGTGTTCGCCTGACGCGGCAGGGCCCCGCCCGCCCCGCGCGCGGCCGACGATTTCGTTCGAGCTTCGCGCTCGGTGATTTAGGATCGAACGTGATGATCACGCGCCGGAATCTGCTCGTGGGCGGTGGGGTCGCGGTGTCGGCGGGAGCGGTCGCGGTGGCGGCTCGCGATCGATCCGAGGCGCCTCGGCCCGCGCCGGCGGCGAGCGCGGCGAGCGCGAGCGCGTCGGCGGTGCGCGAGGTCCGCGACGTGATCGCGGCGCAGCCGAGCTCCGACGGCGCGGGCGTGAAGCTCAAGCGCGCCCTCGGCGGCCGCATGCTCGCGATGCTCGATCCCTTCTTGCTCCTCGACGAGATCCAGAGCGACGACCCGAACGACTACCTCGCCGGCTTCCCGGATCATCCGCACCGCGGCTTCGAGACCGTGACGTACATGATCCACGGCGCGATGGAGCACAAAGACAGCGTCGGCAACCGCGGCCGCCTCGGCCCCGGCGCGGCGCAGTGGATGACCGCAGGCCGAGGCATCGTCCACTCCGAGATGCCGAAGCAAGAGCGCGGGCTCATGTGGGGCTTCCAGCTCTGGGTGAACCTCCCCGCCGCGCGCAAGATGATCCCGCCGCGCTACCAGGACATCGCGCCCGAGCGCGTGCCCGAGGTCGAGAAGGACGGCGCGCGGGTTCGGGTCGTCGCCGGCCGCGCGCTCGGCGCGGACGGGCCGGTCCGCGGCATCGACGTCGACCCGACGTTCCTCGACGTCACGACGCCGCGCGGGGCTCGCTTCACCCAGCCGCTGCCCGCGGAGCACGCGTCGTTCGTCTACGTCACGGACGGCGCGGTGCGGCTCGGCGCTGGGCGCCGCGAGGTTCGTCGCGGGCAGCTCGCCGTGCTCGGCGACGGCGCCGCGCTCCTCGTCGAGGGCGCGAGCGAGAGCCCGGGGCGCCTCCTCCTCTTCGCCGGTCGCCCGCTGCGAGAGCCCGTCGCGCGCTCGGGCCCGTTCGTGATGAGCACCCACGACGAGCTCCGCCAGGCGTTCGAGGACTACCGCGCGGGGCGCCTCGGGACCTGACGCCGCGCGCGGCGCGCCGCGCACGTCGCGCGGAAGTGCCCGATAGCGTTCGCCAATCCATGGCCGTCGCGCGCGGCGCCGGCCCGCGGCATCGCGGCCGCAGCCGCGGGCGGTTCCGCGTTGTGCGGGCATTTTTCGGCAGGTACGCTCGTATCCACCACTGGGGCGTGCGGCCCCGCACAAGGAGAACCACGACTCATGGCGCAAAACTGGAATCCCCCGCCGGGGCAACCCCCGGCCGGTCCTCCCCCGGGTGGCTACGGCGCACCGCCTCCTGGCGGTTACGGTGTTCAGGGGCCGCCGGGCTTCGCGGGTCCGCCGATGGCGCCGATCACTCCGCCGATGACCGAAGGCAGCATCGGCCTCGGCTTCTGCGCGGGCTTCTTCGGCGGCTGCATCGGGCTCGGCCTCGTCTACGCGATCGCCAAGGGGCCCGCGACCAAGAAGGGCGCGCTCATCGGCTTCGGCTGCCAGTTCGCCGTGGGCATCGTCTTCCGCGTCATCGCGGCCGCGAACCACTGACCTCACCGAACCTCGGTCACGACGCCCCGTCCGCGCGCGCGCGGTCTCGGGGCGTCGCCGTTTCTTCGGTGTGCGGGTGGGGGCTCGCGGTCGGCGCCGCGCCCGAGTCACGGAGCCCGCTCGCGGGCCCCGTGACGGCGGGTGGGGATCAGTAGCCGCAACGGCCGCCGAGGCCGTAGTAGCCGTACGGCGCCTCCGGTCCGACGCTGCTCGAGCCCCAGAGCGTGATGTTGTTCTGGGTGTTGTAGTAGGCGTAGCCGTTGCCGTTGATGCCGGCCGCCTCTTGGCCGTGGCGCTCCCACGAGATGCTCCACACGAACGGCGAGCGGGGCGGGTTCGCGGTGCGGCGACCGTCGTCGACGAACATGAGCATGTTGCCGCCGACGTCGGCCATCCCGTAGGAGTTGTTGCCCATCGGCCGGCGGCCCGGGGGCGCGACGTAGTAGGCGATCTCGGCCGGGTCCCCCGACGCGTTCTTCGACAGGTTGCCGAAGGGCACGTCCGGCGTCGCGTACGAGAACTGGTGGACGACGCGGTCGTCCTGCACCGCGGCGTTGTACGCCGGCGCGTTGCCCCACGGGTACTGGCTGGTCCCGCCGTTCGTGAAGGCGTAGTCCATCTCCGCCTTCGTGATCATGTGGCCGCCGTCGAAGACGCAGAGCAGCTTGATCATCGGCCAGGACACGCAGTTGAGCGTCTTCTGGTCGAGCGTGTCCTTGCTGAAGTCGCTCTTGTCGCTCCCGTTCGGCGGCGTCCAGTAGGTGTGCCCGCCGAAGCCGAAGCCCACGCCGCCGGCGCCGGTGCGATCGCAGGAGCGCTTGGGCTTGCCGGCCATGCCGAAGCTGCCGAGCGCGTCGTTGACCTCGGCGGTGCTCGCCGGCAGCTCGTCGGTGTCCGCCTGGTTCCACTTCCCGGCGGGGAGGCCCATCGCGTAGCCCTTGAGGTTGCCGCCGAGGCGCTCGACCATGGCGCGCATGCGGCCCGCGGTGATCTGGTACTTGTCGAGCTTGTAGGGCCCGGCGTCGACCTTGGTGCAGCACGACTCCTGCTTCATGCCCGACACGTCGTTCGGCCCGCAGGTGTCGCCGCCCATGTGGGTCGTGCACGACGCCGAGATCGCGCACTTCTTCTCGTAGTTGCAGCCGTCGGACGAGCAGTCGGAGTTCGCGTTGCACGCCTTGTCGGCCGCGCAGCGCGGGCCGGGGTCGGGGCCACCGCAGTCGACGTCGGTCTCGTTGCCGTTCTTGATCCCGTCGGTGAACGAGGGAGCCTTGCAGACGTTGCCTTGGCAGACCTTGTCGGCGCAGTCTCCGGCGTCCCCGCAGGCCTTGCCTGGCGCGCACCGAGGCGCAGCCGCGTCGGGGCCGCCGCAGTCGATGTCGGTCTCGCCGAGGTTCTTCACGCCGTCGGTGTGGGACGGCTCCACGCACACGCCGCCCTTGCCGCAGGTGGCGCTCACGCAGTCGCCCGCGATCTTGCACTTCTTGCCGTTCGCGCACTTGGGCGCCTTGGCGCCGCCGCAGTCGATGTCGGTCTCGTCGTTGTTCTGGATGCCGTCCTTGTCGTTGCCGGGCGTGACCGCCGGCGCGCACTTGTTGGCCTCGCAGTTCTTGGTCTTGCAGTCGTCCGCCGCGAAGCAGGCCTTGTCGTTGTCGCACTTCGGCGCCGACGCGCCGCCGCAGTCGACGTCGCTCTCGTCGCCGTTGCGCACGCCGTCGGTCGACGACGCGTCTTTGCACGAGCCGTCTTTGCACACACCCGACTTGCACTGGCTCCCGTCGGTGCACACGTCGCCGGAGGGCTTGCCGTCCGGGTTCGGGTCGCCCGGCCTCGTCGTCGTCCCCGGATCCACTTGGGGGTCCGTGGTGCATGCGGTGAGCGCCATCAGCGCGACGAGCGAGACGCCGCGGAAGTCGCGGACGAGACCCTGAGCCAACCGAATCGACAAGATGCACCTCACGCGGAAAGTGGTGGGGAGGCGGTAAAAGTACAGCGGAGCCTGCCGAAGTGCACGTCCCGGTCCAGGCCTCGGGCGGTGTGTGACGATGTCGTCACCGGGGCAAGGGTTCGGCACGAGACAGGTTTCTTCTACGGGCGCCGCGGAGGGCGGCTTCCCGGACCAGGGGGTGGATCGAGCGTTTGGATCGGCGGCGATCCAGGGCGGCGATGTCGCGAAGCGTGCCCGAGGCTGGTGTAATGTGCCGAGCGCATGGCCGAGGTCCGCGTGCTCTACGTCGACGACGAGGACGACGTCCGCGACGTCTTCGCCGCCGTGTTCGGCGGGACGTTCGACGTCACCTGCGCCGCGACCGGGGAGGAGGCGCTCGCCCTCCTCGATGGGGGTGGCTTCGACGTGCTCGTGAGCGACATGCGCATGGAGCCGATGCGCGGGACCGAGGTGCTCGCCCGCGCCCACGCCGCGCACCCCGAGGTGCAGCGCATCCTGCTCACCGGCTTCACCGATCACGACGACCTCGCCGACGCGGTCAACCGCGGTCGCCTCTTCGCGTACGCGCAGAAGCCGTGGGACCAGGAGCAGCTCCGGCTGACGATCACGCGCGCCGCGGACGTGCGGCGCCTCGAGCGCGAGAACGCGCGGCTCGTCACCGAGCTCACGGCCGCCAACGCGCGGCTGCAGGGCGACATCGAGGTGGTGGTGCGGCGCGAGCCGCCGCGCGGCCGCTTCGAGGTGCACTCGGCGCGGATGCAGGAGGTGCTCGCGCAGGTCCGCGAGGTCGCATCGACCGACGCGAGCGTGCTCCTCTTCGGCGAGACCGGCGTCGGCAAGGAGCTCATCGCGTCGCACATCCACGAGCTCTCGCCGCGGCGGAAGGGCCGCTTCGTGGCCCAGAACCTCGCCGCGCTCCCCGCCGAGCTCATGACGAGCGAGCTCTTCGGCCACGTGAAGGGCGCGTTCACCGGCGCCGCGAGCGCGCGCCGCGGGCTCTTCGAGCTCGCCGACGGGGGCACGCTCTTCCTCGACGAGATCGGCGAGGCTCCTCCCGCGCTCCAGGCGCTCCTCCTGCGAGCGCTCGAGACGCGCGAGTTCTGGCCGGTGGGCGGCAGCGAGCCTCGCCACGTCGACGTGCGCATCGTCGCGGCGACGAACCGCGACCTGCTGGCGGACGCGCGGGCGGGCCAGTTCCGCGCCGACCTCTACTACCGCCTGGCGGTGTGCCCGATCGAGGTGCCCCCGCTCCGGGCGCGCCCCGACGACGTCCGCGGCATCGGCGCGGCGCTCCTCGACGCCGCCGCGCGGCGCATGGGGCGCGCGGCGCCGCGGCTCGGCGAGGGGGCGTGGGCCGCGCTCGCCCGCCACGGCTGGCCGGGCAACGTCCGCGAGCTCGGCAACGTGATGGAGCGGCTCGTCATCTACCACGCCGGGAAAGACGTCGACGAGCGCGCGCTCGGCCTCCCCGAGGACGGCCCCGCGTCGTCGCCGCGGCCGTCGGTCCCCGCCGCGCCTCCGTCGGTGCCGTCGCCGCCCTACTCGCAGCCCCCGGCGAGCGCGGCCGGCCCGTGGGGCGGCTCGGGCTCCTGGGGGAGCGCGCCGCCGCCCGCCATGCCGCGCCCGTCGAGCGCGCCCGGGGGCGACGAGGCTATGCCTACCGGGATGATCGCGCTCGACATCCCGCCCGGCGGCACGACCTTCGACGATCTCGAGCGCGAGATCCTCGCTCAGGTCCTCGCCCGCGCCGACGGAAACCAGTCGCGGGCCGCGCGCTCGCTCGGCTTGTCGGAGAGCACGCTCCGGAGCCGGCTGAAGCGCCTCGGCCTCAAGGGCTGAGCGGGAGCCGACCGCCGGGGTGGGGGAGGATGTAGGGAAACCGTCTTCGTTCGCCCACCAATCGGGCGCGACGCGGTCGCCGTGCGTCCGTTACACTGAGGTTCGATGGCGCCGACGAGCAGCCCCAGCTCGCGTTCGAGCCGCGTCCCGTCGCTCGCGAAGTACGACGTGGTCGACGAGCTCGGCCACGGCGGCATGGCGACGGTGTACCGCGCGCACGACCGCCGGCTCGGGCGCGACGTCGCGGTGAAGGTGCTCCACCCGCACCTGCGCGACTCGCGCGAGATCGCCCACCGCTTCGCGGTGGAGGCGCGCGCCGTCGCCAAGCTCCGGCACCCGAACATCGTGGAGGTCTACGACGTGTCGTCCGAGGACGACGACGAGCAGTACCTCGTCGTCGAGCTCCTCCGCGGCCTCACCCTCCGCAAGATCCTCCAGCGCTACGGCCCGCTGCCGCCGGAGGTCGCGGCCGCGATCGGCGTCGAGCTCGCGAGCGCCCTCGCGCACGCGCACGCGCAGGGCGTCGTCCACCGCGACGTGAAGCCCGAGAACGTGATCGTCGAGCACCCGAGCTTCGCCGCGTCGACCGCGCCGAGCAGCCGGAGCGCGGTCGACGTGACGCCTGCGCCGACCTCGGGCCGCGCGGTGACGGAGGCGCCGACGTCGGGCCCCTCCAGCGAGGACCCGCGCGGGCCGGTGCGGGTGAAGCTCACCGACTTCGGCATCGCCAAGCTGCTCGACGCGCAGGGGGTGACGTCCACCGGTCAGGTGCTCGGCAGCCCGGCGCACATGGCCCCCGAGCAGATCGAGGGCGGCGAGGTCGACGAGCGCGCCGACGTCTTCGGCCTCGGCGTCTTGCTCTACGAGTGCATGGTCGGCCACCTCCCGTTCGAGGGCGCGAACCCCGCGCAGGTGCTCCGGCGCGTGCTCGAGGGCGTCTATCCGCCGGCGGAGCGCGAGCGCACGACGGTCGGCAAGGTGTGGAGCGATCTCCTCGACCGCGCGCTCGCGCGCGATCGAGAGGGGCGCTTCCGCGACCTCGTGTGCATGCGCGACGCCCTGGCCCAAGAGCTCGGGCGGCTCGGCTTCCCCCAGCACCAGGCCGAGCTGCGCGGCTTCTTCGACGACCAGGCGACGTGGGAGCGCGAGCACGAGAGGAAGCTCGTGGCCCGGCTCAAAGAGCTCGGCGCCGAGGCTCGCAAGAAGCGCGACGTCCACGGGGCGGCCGCGGCCTACAACCGCGCGCTCGCCTATACTCCTCAGGATACCGAGCTCCTCCGCATCGTCTCGACGATGAGCCGGCGCGAGGCGCGGCTGCGGCTCGTGCGGCGGACGGCGCCCCCGCTCGCCCTCGTGATCGCCCTCGGCGTCGGCGCGTTCTACGGCGCGCGCGCGCTCCGAGGGCCGGCGATCGCGGGCCCGGATCCGAGCGCCCGGCCGTCGGCGTCGGCGCCGCCGGTGGTGTCGGTCGCGAGCGCGACCCCAAGCGCGAGCGCCGCCCCGAGCGCGTCGGTGGCGGAGGTCAAGACGTCGGCGACGGTGATCGCCCCTCCGCCGAAGAGCGCGCGCCCGCCCGAGAAGGACCCGGTGCGGCGCCACGTGGTGCTCGGGAGCGTGAGCCCGCCGATGGGCGTGCGGGTGTCGGTCGACGGCCGCCCGCCGGAGGACGCGACGTCGGGGGCGCGCTTCGAGGTCGACGACAAGCCCCACGAGATCTTCTTCACCTGCTCCGGCGACGTGTGCGACGTGCAGAAGCGCGGCGTCGCCGCGGGCGACAAGGACGAGGTGGTCCAGGTCGACATGCGCATCAAGGACGCGGCGCTCGTGATCGAGGGCAGCCCGCGGTACACCTACACCGTGCGGGAGCTCCCGGGGCAGACGTTCCACGTGGGGCAATCGCAGCTCCCGATGAAGTCGGGAACGCGGGTGGTGCACGTCTCGGAGCTCGAGACGAGCACCACGGTGTCGGTGACCCTGCGCGCCGGCGGCACGGCGCGCGCGACCTTCGCCCCCACGCCCGGGGGCGCCCCGTGAGGCGCGCGGTGGCGGCGGCGATCGCGGTCGCGGCGCTCCTCCTCGCGCCGCGCGTCCGCGCCGACGAGCAAGCGGAGCTCGAGAAGGCGCGCGCCGCCTACCTGGCGAAGAACTACCAGGACGCGGAGGATCGCTTCCGCGTGCTCCTCGACCCCCAGACCGGCATCAAGGACCGGCAGCTCCTCGCGCAGGCGCGCATGGTGCTCGGCGCGGTGTACCTCGCCGAGAAGCGGCAGGCCGAGGGGCGCGAGATGTTCGAGAAGATCCTCCTCGACGATCCGCAGTTCGAGCCCGATCCGCTCGGCTTCCCGACCGAGGTGCTGAACACCTTCATCGACGTGCGCTCGGCGCTGCGCGATCGCCTCAACGCGGCGGCGGCGGCCGCGGCGAAGGCCGAGGCCGAGCGCAAGGCGAAGGAGGAGGCCGAGCGCAAGCGCCAGGCCGAGCGCCTGAAGGTCCTCGAGGCGCTCGCCGCCGAGGAGCGCACGACGGTGAAGAGCTCGCGGCTCGTGGCGTCGGTGCCGTTCGGGGCCGGCCAGTTCCAGAACCGCCAGCCGGTCCTCGGCTGGGTGTTCCTCGGGCTCGAGGCGTCGCTCCTCGTCGCCAGCGTCGTCACCGTGCCCGTGTACGTCGTCGCGCGCGACCGCGCCCTCGAAGAGGTCGCGCTCGGCGATCCCGAGCGAAAGGCTGCACAATACAAGGATCGGGCCGACGTCGCGCGGTGGGTGAACCTCGGCTTCTCGGGGGCGCTCGGGCTCGCGATGGGGGTCGGCATCGCGCAGGCCCACGTCGCGTTCGTCGACGAGCGCGTCGAGCGGCGGCCCCGGCAGCTGCCTGCCTTCCGCGTGACCCCGACCGCTGCGCCGGTGTACGGGGCCGCGGGCGCGGGCGGCGTGATCGGCGCGGCGGGCACGTTCTGAGAGCACGCCCGAGCACCTCTTGCGCTATCCTGGTCGTCGTGAAACCCCGGAGCCCGCGCTTCGCCCGTCTCGCCGTCGTCGCCCTCGGTCTCGCGCTCGCGCTCACGTCGGGGTGCGCCAAGAAGCCGACGATGAAGCTCCACCACGCCGAGGTCTCGGGCGTCCAGGTCGGCTTCCCGCCGAGCCTGTCGGTCGTGCTCACCGTGGTCGTCGACGTCACGAACCCGAACTCGTACGACGTCGCGATCCGCGCGATGCGCGGGCAGGTCGTGATCATGGACAAGTACACGGTGCCGATCGACTTCCGCGCCGTCGGCGACGGCGTGTGGCTGAAGGCCGACTCGGCGACCCAGGTCCGCATCCCGGTGTCGATGCCCGCCCAGACCGCGTTCGCCCTGCTCCAGGAGGTCCCGGTCGTCCCCCAGATCCCGTTCAAGGTGAGCGGCAAGGCCGACGTCACCGCGACCCGCACCTTCCAGCTCGAGAAGGACAACTACGAGGTCGACGAGCAGGGCGTCATCGCCCGGCAGCAGATCGAGGAGTCCGTCCGCGCGACGCTGAACCCGTTTGCGCCGCGCTGAGGCGCGGGGGCGCGCCGCGAGGACGCGCCGACGCGCGGGATTTGCGCCTCGGGCGCGCGGTTCGGCCGTGGCACGAACGGGGGCGCGCGTGCTACTGTCTCGGTCGTGATTGCGCGGCTCCTCGCAGCGACCCGGCTTCGGCTGGTGGAGCTCGCGTTGCTCATGCCGCTCGCGAGCTCGGGAGCGCTGCCGATGTGGGCGCGCGTCCTCACGCCCGACGTCCACGTGTGCCACTGCGGCGTGAAGCACGACTGCCTCTGCCTACGCTGCGATCCGAGCCGGCTCGACCTGCTCACGTCCGAGTCGACGATCAAGGGCCAGTGCGGCGACGAGGACGAGGCGTTCGCGGCGACCAAGGCGCTCGCGATCGCGCCCGCTGGCGTCGCGCTCGGGCCCGCCGATCGCGCGCCGCCCCGCGCCGCACTCCCGCCGAAGGTGACCCTCTCGCGGGCGCTCGACCCGCCACCGCTGCCTCCTCCTCGCGCGACCACGGTCTGACGAAACCCCGCGTCCGCGACGCCGCCTCCCCGGGGGAGGCGCGCGCTCGCGCGCGCGTCGCTGTCGACCCCTTGGCGCCCGCCGCTGAGGCGGCGGACCGCCGTCCGTCCCAGGAGATCCCCATCATGAGCTCGAAGTCCATCGCCGTGGGCGCGCTGATCGCGTCCGCGTTGCTCCCGTTCGCCTTCCTCGCGTGCACCGACGACGACACCAAGTCGACCACGCCCACCCCGACGCCCGACGCCTCGGCGACCGCGCCCCCCGCCGACGGCGGCGGGCCCCCCGCCGACTCGGGCGGCGACGCCGCCACCGAGGCCGGCCCGTCGGGCAAGTCGGTGACGATCGCTTTCGCCGGGAAGGTCGGCGCCGATCCGTGGTCGTGCACCAAGACCTACCCCGGCCTCGGCGCCACCGCCGTCACGGTGGAGCCCAAGGACCTCCGCTTCTACGTCCACGACGTGCGGCTCGTGCGCGCCGACGACGTCGAGGTCCCGCTCGCCCTCGCGGTCGACGGGAAGTGGCAGACCGCCGACGTCGCCCTCGTCGACCTCGAGGACGGCACCGGCACGTGCACCGACGGCACCCCCGACACCAACGCCGCGGTGAAGGGGACCGTGCCCGAGGGCACCTACAAAGGCCTCGCCTTCAAGGTCGGCGTGCCGTTCGCCAAGAACCACGGCAACCCGACCACCGCCCCGTCTCCGCTGAACCTCACCCAGATGCTCTGGAGCTGGCAGGCGGGCTACCGCTTCGTGAAGATCGACACGCAGCCGGTGGGGGGCGCGGGGCCGATGCCGCGCTTCAACCTCCACCTCGGGAGCACCGACTGCGT